>JANXTJ010000120.1 GCA_025352485.1 Salinibacterium sp. | reverse complement strand
ACCGGCACCGAGGTGAAGTCGCTCCGGCTCGGTCGCGCCAGTCTCATCGACGGCTACGGCTTCATCGAGGGCGGCGAGGCCTGGCTCGATGCCGTGCATATCCCCGAGTTTTTCCAGGGCTCCTGGAACAACCACCCGCCGCGCCGCAAGCGCAAGATGCTGCTGCACAAAGCGCAGATCCTCAAGATCCATAACAAGGTCAAAGAGGGCGGCTACACGCTCGTGCCGCTGTCGATCTACTTCCTCGACGGCAACGCGAAGGTCGAGCTGGCCGTTGCGAAGGGTAAACGCGAGTACGACAAGCGCCAGACCCTACGAGAGCGCACCGACAAACGCGAGGCCGACCGCGCGATGTCATCCCGCAAGAACCTCAATGAGTAACTGAGCCGGGTGAACTTCTGGGCGGTATAATTAGATGCTGCCCGCACGGCGGGCAGCTTGACAACTCAACAGCGCGATAGCGACCTGCACGTTAGTGCACGCATGGGGATGATCGGTTTCGACATTGCCTGCAAAACCACGAGAAGCGGGTCGAGGATGCAGTCTTATCTCGTAAACGATGGCTGCAAACAATAAATGCGGATTCTAAGCGCATTGACTTCGCTCTTGCTGCCTAGCAGCAACTAGCACATGAAGTCCGTCGGTCCGGGAATGCTCTCTACCCGGGTTCCGACGTCATCTAGAGAGATTGCTGCGTGCCTGAGTCTCAGGAGCACGCGGGACTTGCACTGAGGCTGGGCCTGTTGACCTGGGTGCTCGTAGCAAAGGTCAGGGCCGAGCAGAACGCTTGTACGAGCTACACCCGTAGAAGGCGTGGAATTACAGCAGTGGACGGGGGTTCAATTCCCCCCATCTCCACCACCGGTCGCTATCGCGTTGTTGTCACTCCGGCCGCAACTAACGCGTCGCACGGCACTGACCAACGACTTAACGCGGCAAGGGTGCCCGCCGAGGCGAACACCCTTGCCGCACCAGGGTCGCTAACTCCGTAGCAGCGTGCCGCCCGCGCGCTTGCGAGAAACCGCGTCAATCGTGGCGGCGAGGATGAGCACGCCGCCGGTGACGAGGAAGTTCGCGCCGGCCGGCAGGCCGAGCAGGCCGAGGCCGTTCGCGATGACGGCGATCACGAGTGCGCCGATCGCGGCGTGGATGAGGCGTCCACGGCCACCGAACAGGCTCACGCCACCGACGACCGCAGCGGCAACACCGCTAAGCACGATCTGGCCGCCGGATGCCGCCGTCACGACACCGATGCGGCTGGCGTCGAATACGCCGGACACCACCGCGAGGCTGGAGCAGGTGATGAATGCGGCGATGCGGATCATCGAGACTTTGATTCCGGCACGACGAGCAGCCTCCGGGTTGCCGCCGACCGCGTAAAGGTGACGGCCGAAGCGGGTGCGGTCGAGCACGAAGGTGCCGACCCAGAGGATTGCCACGGCGATCGGCACCACGATCGGCACTCCCTCGATCGGGTCGTGCGCGATGGCCACGCCGTTGAGTGTGCCACGGCTGGCCGCCCGGTCGAGGCTCATCAGAGCGACGAAGAGGCCACCGGCGGCGGCAATCGCGATCAGGCGTATGGCCATGAGGGCGAAGGGACGATTCGCGACACCCGCGCGGGTTCGACGGTTGCGGTCGAACAGGGCGATTGCGGTCGCGATGAGCATGGCCGCAACGTACAGGGCCCAGCCCAGCCCGATCGGCAGGTTGCTGTTCATGATGGCAACCAGCTGCGGGGTCTCGACGCGGTAGGCGCCGCCGGTGCCGATGATGATCAGCTGCAGGCCTTGGAAACCCAGGAACAGACCGAGTGTCACGACGAACGAGGGGATGCCGACCTTAGCCACGAAGAAGCCGATGAAGGCGCCGATCGAGGCGCCCACCACGAGGGCGATGATCAGCGCCACGATCCAGTTCACTCCGGAGTTGTGGATGAGTACCACCACGATGCTGGCGGTGACACCGGAGGTAACGCCAGCGGAGAGGTCAATCTCGCCGAGCAGGATCACGAAGACGAGAGCCATGGCTAGCATCATCAGGGTCGCGGCCTGTGTGAGCAGATTGGCGAAGTTGAGCGGGCTCAAGAACGAGGTGCTCAGCGCCGAAAACAGTATTACCAGCAGGACGAAGCCGGCAAGAGCCGGGAGGGCGCCCATCTCACCGGATCGCAGGTTGCGGAAGTAAGCGGTGAACTGCTCTCCCAAATTGCCCTCATGGCCGGAGCCGATGGTGGGTGGGGGAGTGGCCGGGGTCGTGGTCATACGTTCTTTCCCTCGTAGGTCTTGCTACCGGTGATGTAGCCGACGACGTCATTGTTGTTGGTGTCTTTGGTTTCGAGCGAGGCGACCATGTGGCCGAGGTAAAGCACGCTGACGTAGTCGGCGACTTTGAACACGTCCACGAGGTTGTGACTGATCAGGATGACGGCAACGCCCGAATCCGCCAGACGGCGAACGAGTGCGAGCACCTGCTCTGTCTGGGCGACACCGAGTGCCGCAGTGGGCTCGTCGAGGATGACCAACTTGGCGTTCTTTAGCACCGAGCGGGCGATCGCGACGGTCTGGCGCTGTCCGCCGGAGAGGGACGAAACCTTCTGACGCACTGAGGTAACGGTGCGCACCGAGAGCGACTTCAGGGTCTCTGCGGCTTCGCGTTCCATGATCCCCTCGTTCAGGGTTCCGGCGGTGGTCGCTTCCCGCCCCAGAAACATGTTCTGCACAATGTCGAGGTTCTCGCACAGGGCGAGGTCCTGGTAGACGACTTCGATGCCGTGCGACGCCGCTTCGCGCGGCGTGTTCAGGCTCACGATCTCGCCGTTGAATCGAATCTCGCCGGCGTCGTAGGGCTGCACACCGGCGAGGCCTTTGACCAGTGTCGACTTACCCGCGCCGTTGTCGCCCACAAGCGCGGTGACCTTGCCAGCGAAAGCCTTGAGGTTCACCCCCTTGAGAACGTCGACGGGGCCGAAGCTCTTCTTGATATCCGTCAGTTCGATGACTGGCACATCCATGCCGAACCCTTTCAATGCGCCGGAACATCAGTGTTCCGGATCTTTAGTGTGCCACGCGCACACCGTTGTGTTGGTACAGGAAAGAAGGGCTTTGCGCCGGCCGGAAAACCGAGCGACGCAAAGCCCTTCAGGTAAATATTGTTACTTGACGGCGTACTTCGTGCACGCGGCGGCAACGGCGGCGGTGCAGAGGTCTGCAGCCTTCGCGTCGCCAGCAGTCACAACGGTGACGACCTTGTCCGGTCCGACGTTGACCGGGGTAACGGCCACGTACGGGGTACCGTCGGCAAGCTTCTTCGCGACGGTCGGCTTGTCACCCTTGAGCAGGCTGATGGCGAGGTCGGAAGCAGCCTTGGCCTCGAGCGTGAACGGCTTGTAGACCGTGGTGGTCTGCTTGCCGAGGAGCACGTTCTGCAGACCGGCGACGGATGCATCCTGGCCGGAGACCGGAAGGGTCTTGCCGTTCTTGTCCAGGACCGCGATCACAGCGGCGGCGTTGGTGTCGTTAGCAACCCAGACGGCGTCAATGGCGCCGGCGAGCGAGGTGTAAGCCTGCTCGAACGCTGTGCCGGCGGTTGCGCCATCCCAGGTTCCGGGGGTCTCGAATGCGGGCTTGATGCCAGCTTTGGCCATGACTCCGTCAGCG
>JANXTJ010000081.1 GCA_025352485.1 Salinibacterium sp. | reverse complement strand
CAACGGCACGGAGGCGAGCGCGAAGAAGTCGGTGGGCCGCCCGAGTATGGCGCTGCACCCGAGCGAGCAGATCATCGCGATTGCGGTCAATCCCGAGATCGACGCCATCACGGTGGGCGTGGTGAGTCTAGGCGGGCACGTGCAGCGCAGTATTCGCTACGACACCGACGAGCCGCCCACGATGCGTCGAGCGGTGATGATCACGAAGGCGATCATCGAGGGCATTCAAGCCATGCTTCCCGCCGACTCGCGCATCGTCGGTATCGGGGTGGCCGTCCCGGGGCTCACCAACGCGATCGATGGTTCTGTCGCACTCGCACCCCACCTCGGCTGGAAGCAGGAACCGCTCGCCAAGGTCCTCGCCGCCGAGACAGGCCTTCCCGTCTGGGCCGCCAACGACGCGCACCTGGGCGTGCTCGCCGAAACGGTGTTCGGCGGGGGCGCGTACGTCGGCAGCACGCTCTACCTCAACGGTGGCGCGAGCGGCATCGGTGGCGGTATCGTGTCTGGCGGCATCCCGATCAAGGGCGCAGTGGGGTTCGCGGGGGAGCTCGGGCACTTCCGCATCCGCAGCGATGGCAAGCGTGACTCAGCGGGGCTGCAGGGCACTCTCGAATCAGAGGTCAGCCGCGATGCCCTCCTCGAGAGCCTCGGGCTCGAACACCGGGAATACCCCGCACTCGACGCGGCCCTCGCGCTTCCGCGCTCGGCCGCCGCGCAACAGGAGATCGACCGGCAGGTTCGCGCCCTCGGCACCGCGCTGGGGAGCATGGTCACGATCTTCAATCCCGACCTCATCGTGCTCGGCGGATTTCTCGGCTCGTTGCTCGACGCCGAGCCCGAACAGCTGCGCCGGATAGTCGCGCAAGAGTCGCTCGCGCCGCACTATGCAGCCGTGCGGATCACCCGGCCCGAGCTGCGCGACGACATCCTCCTGGTCGGCGCTGCTGAGCTCGCATTCGGCGCACTGCTGCGTGACCCCACCGGCTATGACGACGACACGGTTGGGCGGCCCCTCGTGCCGGTACTCGCGTTGGACCGGGTCTGATTCGGTGCTCGTCTCCCTGGCTAATGCCCGCGGCACGTCCATGGTCATCTCGACCTTCGGGGCCCGCATTGTCGAGCTCATGGCCCGTGATCGCAACGGTGAGCTGGGCAATATCGTCCTCGGACACGATACCGAACAGGCCTACCGGGATGCTCCTGGGCCATATTTTGGTGCGACGGTGGGCCGGGTCGCCGGCCGCGTTGCCGCCGGCCGCTTCACCGGTGGGGGTCTGGACTTTATTCTGGCTCCGAACGAGGGTTCCACCCACCTGCACGGCGGGCCGCTGCGTGCGCTCGACCGGGTGGACTGGGACGTCGTGGCGGAGATGGGGACCACGGACGCGGTCGTGCTGCGTTACGTCAGCCCGGCTGGCGAGGAGGGTTATCCGGGGACGCTGACCACGACGGTTACCTTTCGGCTGACGGATTCCGACGAGCTGCACTTGGAGTTCCTGGCAGTGACAGATGCATCGACACCGGTTAATCTCGTGAACCATTCATACTTCAACCTCAGCGGCGACGCTCGTCGCTCGATCGTCGACCATGTCCTCATGATTGACTCCACCGGGATCCTCGAGCTAGACGACAGCCTGCTACCCCTCGGGGCAGTGATTGACCTGGCGGGAACGCCGTACGACTTTCGAACGGCGCGCCGAATCGGGGACAACTTGCCGCAGGGCGGAAGCGAACCGTGGCCGGGGATCGACAGCACCTATGTTCTCAACGCCTCACCTCGCCCCGCCGCGATGCTGTGGGATCCCGTGAGCGGCCGGGCCCTCGAGATCACCACTACCGAGCCCACCCTTCAGGTGTACACCGGTAACCGCATCGACGAAGCCGTTGGCCGCTCGGGTGCACGGCACGGGCCGGGTAAGGGGATTTGCCTCGAGGCGCACCGTGTGCCCGATTCGCCCGTGTTACCGGGCTGGCCGTCGATCGTACTCGAGCCTGGAGCGCCGTACGCCCAGCACACAGTGTGGCGGCTGAGCGTACGCTGACCCGGTGTCAGGCGGACTCGTGGATCCTGATCGCTCCGCGCATGATCTCGATGTCCTGCTCGGTCGTGCCGCCTGAGATCCCCAGGCCGAAGCGCTCTCCGCTCTCCACAACGAACGGTGCTCCGCCGCCGAAGCCGATGAGCTTCGAGCCCGAGTTGACGGCGAGCCCGAACAGCGGGCCTCCCGGTTGCACCTTCTCGGTCAGCTCCTCCGTGGAGACCGCGAACGTCGCAGCGGTATACGCCTTGCGGAACGCCATCTCCAGTGAGTGCATGGGTGCACCTGTCATCCGGTGCAGGAGTGCCGGGTTGCCGTGAACATCCACGATGCTCACCACCACGGCAAGGCCAAGGAGTGCCGCCTGATCCTCGGCGTGGCCGGCGATGGTCTTTAGTTGGTCGAACGAAGTCATATCGGGGTGTCCCTTCTCATGGCGATGGGCGGGAGTGCCGCGGCACCCCCGCCCATCGATGGTGCTAGTTGGAGGAGTTCTGGAGCAGTTCGAGGAACTCGCGCGTGGACAGGACGTCGGCGTACTGGGCCTGCACGTTGCGCAGTCCCTCCCAGTATTGGCCGTAGCCCTCGGGCACCTCGTGGTCGAACTCGGGGTTGCGACCGTGCGAGTTGAGCGGGATCGCGGTGCCAGAGTCGGCGACGACGATGACCTTGTAGCCCTGCTCGAACCCGTCACGGGCCGTGGTCGGCACGCAGTTGCCGGTAGACGATCCCACGATCACCAGATATTTGCAGTCGTCCTGCTTGAGCCAGGAGTTGAACGGGCTCTCGAAGAAGCTGCTGTTGCGGTGCTTGCGCAGGACAGCCTCATTGTCCTGAGGCACGAAACCGTCGCAGAGTGCGCCATCAAAGGTGCCGTGGTTGAAGGGAGAATCGGCGTTCTTCCATGCCGGGTACTTCTGGCCCCACAGGCCGATGTCATAGCCATTCGGGTCCATGCCCCACATCGACCAGTTGACCTTCACGCCCTGCGCGCGCGCGGCATCGAGGACCTTCTTGGCCTCAACGAGGGTCTCCTCGCCGGAGGGCGCGCCGCCCACGCTCTGCACGTAGTCAGCACCCCGCTTGTCGAGGCACAGGTTCTGAACGTCGAGCATGTGCACGACGGTGCGTGAGAGATCGATTTTGTTCGGGGTGTAACGGTAGGTGCGGTCAACCCACTTGTTCAGTTTGTCTTCGAAGTTCGACATTGATTCGTTTTCCTTTTCTGGGGAGGGTCACTACGGAGGTGTTTTGCGTCGAGCCACGGGAACCCGTGGGTTCCCGTGGGTGGGGTTATACGGGCTTGGGCCCGTCGTAGGAGAGCAGCAGGTCGTGCCAGTCATACTCCGCGGCGAAGTACTGTGCCGTCGTGTACGTCCCGTCCATGGTGTCCTTGAGCGACTTCGGCCCCGGAAATCCGATGACCTTCCAACCCATCTGGTCCTTATTGCCGCCATACACGGGGTCGGAGTAGAACCCCTGGCGCACGTGCAGCGCGAGGGTGTCGAAGAAACTCTTGCCGGTGTCGCTGTTTCCCTGGAGCCGTGAGTAAAACACCTCGTGCTCGTCAAGTCGCACATGGCTGGGCTTGGGAGCACCGCTCACGTCGATGAGGATCTCGTCCTGTGTGGCCTCGCCGGCGCTCGCGAAGTCCTTCGCTCCGTGACGGACCGCAGTCGCATCCAGTTCCAGCACCCCCTCGCGGTACATCCGCTGGAAGTCGTTCGTGCGCGCTCGCGCCGCTCGCGCCTCCTCGCCTTCGAGCCTGAGGAACCCACTTCCGTCGGCTGCCGCGTAGTGGTAATCGATCCCCGACAGGTACCTGTCAATGAAGACGATCACCCGTGCCTCGCGGGCACCGGGGTCATGGTCGGTGGGGATGATCCGTGCAGCAGCTGCCTCGATGGTCTCCCACTCGTGGTCGCTGAAGAACAGCTTTTCGTCGGTGTCGGGGTCGATCGTGAGATCGAGCTTCTGCCATTCGGATTTCGACGTCATCTTCGCTCTCCTTGCTTACTTCGAGGTCGGGATCGGGTCGAGCACGAGGCGCTCGCTCCGCCCCTTGAGGTAGGTGTTCGCGATGTAATCTGCGGCGCGCCACGAGTGGGCCATGATCGTGAGCGTCGGGTTGACTCCCATAGCAGTGGAGAATCCCGAGCCGTCGAGCACGAACAGGTTGTCAACCGAGTGGGATTGAGCCCACTCGTTCAATACGGACTTGCCGGGGTCGGTGCCCATGCGCACGGTGCCGTGCTGGTGGCACGCGTTGCCCGTGAACTCAGCTCCGAGGTAGACCGGCATCGTACGCACGGCTCCGGCTGCTTCGAGGATCTCGACGTTCTTGTCGATCTGCCACTTGCTCATTGCCGTGTCGTTCGCGTGCGGCTTGTTTGTGATCCGTGCCACTGGCATGCCCCAGCGGTCCTTCACCGTGGGGTCGAGGTCGACGCGGTTGGTCTCCTGCGGAAGGTCCTGTAGGATCATGCCGATCTTCATCGAATGCAGGAAGTAGTCGCGGTCAGCATCCTTAGCGGCTTCGCCCCAGACGGGCTTGCCAGGCAGGATCGGGTTGATCGGCTGCCCGATCTGTGTTGTGGCAATGATGCCGCCCCCGATGTGTCCGCGGTCATGGTCGGTCTCGTAGAAGTGCATCGACCCACCGCTCTGGTAGTTGCCCGCGAACCCGTTGAGTGCAGGGGAGATCTCTTTGTCGAACAGGCCAACGGCGAAGAGGTATTCGTGGAACGTCGCGTTCTTGCCCACGAGCCCTGAATCATTCGCGATGCCCTCCGGAAACCGGGGGGACTTCGACATGAGCATCAGTCGTGAGGATTCGATGGCGCCAAGGGCGAGGATGACGACGCGCGCCTGCTGTTCGTGCTCAGAACCATCGGGCGCGATGTAGATCACGCCTGTCGCCTTGCCGTTGCGATCGACGATGACCTCCTTGACGAAGGAGTCCGCGCGAACCTCGAATTTCCCGGTGGCGAGAGCCTCGGGGATGTACGTGGTCGCGACAGTCGAACGAGTTTCGGTCGGGTCGCCGTACTGGTTCCAGAAGCTCGTGCGGTTTACCGCCTTGCGACCGAGTTCGTTGCGCTCGGTAAGGTGACTCATCGGCAGGGGCATCGCGTTGATACCGAGCTTGCGGCAGCCCTCGTAGAACTTCTCGCCGAATGCTGTTGGTCCGAGCGGGCCGCTCGGGTAGCGCTTGGACCGGAAACCGGCCCCGACCTCGGCGCCGTCCAGGCCGGAGATGCCGTAACTCCACTCGACCTTCGTCAGGTAGGGCTCGAGGTGCTCGTAGCGGTATGGCCAGTCGGCCAGGCTCGCACCCTCGATGTCACCGTGCAGCGACCGCATAATGAAGTCGGATGGACGCGGCCGGGGAGTCCACCCCGCCATGTGTGTGGTGCCGCCTCCCACAGCCGAGGGCACGGGGGAGAAGTTGAAGATGCGGCCCTCGGTCGACTCGTCGCTGCGCACGGTGCGCGGCATGAGGTCGACGTCCGGCCACAGGTAGCTGCGATTCTGAAACTTCAGCTCGTCGCCAGAGTAGTGTTCGCTGTTGCGCAGCCAGGGGCCCTTGTCGAACCCGACCACTGAATATCCGGCTTCGGACAGGACCTTCGCCGCAGGACCTCCTCCGGCTCCTAATCCAACGATCACAACATCCACTGGGTCAAACTTCTTCACCATGAGTTTCGAATCCTTCCTGGGCGCCATGTCGACGTCGT
>JANXTJ010000214.1 GCA_025352485.1 Salinibacterium sp. | reverse complement strand
TCGCGCCAACGGCGGCGAGCCCGAGAACGGCCACGACGCTGACGAATAGGCGCGCTAGGGATGGCGTGCGAGGACGGGTCACGGGCGAATCCTTCGGTAGCGCGGGGGCAGGGCGTTTACCGAGGATTCCCCGGCAAACGTCACGCTAGCAGAAGTGACGGATTTTCACGCTACCCGTCGAGCCGCGTCATCCACCCGTGCCGGTCGGCGACGCGCCCGTATTGAATGTCGGTCAGCTCCTGCCGCAGCGACATCGTCAGCTCGCCGGCGGGGGCGCCCGCATCACCAATCGTGTATCCGTCGGCAATGAACTGCGCGATCGGGGCGACGACGGCCGCGGTTCCACAGGCGAACATCTCCACGATGTCGCCGGATGCCACGCCCTCGCGCACCTCGGCGATGCTCACCCTGCGCTGCTCGACCTTCAACCCGCGATCTTCGGCCAGTCGCAGCAGCGAGTCGCGCGTGATGCCCTCGAGGATGCTCGGGGATTCCGGGGTGACCACGCGGCCGTCTTTATAGACGAAGACCACGTTCATGCCGCCGAGCTCTTCGAGGTATTCGCCGGTCTCAGAATCGAGGAACAGCACCTGCGCGCAGCCGTGGGAGTGAGCCTCCTGCTGCGCGACGAGGGATGACGCGTAGTTACCGCCGGTCTTCGCCGCCCCGGTGCCACCACGGCCCGCCCGCGCGTAGTCGGTCGAGATCCAGATCGACACCGGCTCAACGCCGCCGGCGAAATAGGCGCCCGCGGGGCTCGCGATGACGTAGTAATTGACCTTCGCCGCCGGGCGAACACCGAGGAAGGCCTCTTTGGCAAACATGAACGGCCGCAGATAGAGGCTGGTGTCGGGGGTCGAGGGCACCCAGCGGGCATCCACGGCGATGAGCTGGCGCAGCGACTCGACGAAGTATTCGGTGGGCAACTCTGGCAGCGCCAGCCGGGCGGCCGAGCGCTTCATGCGCTCCGCATTCATTTCCGGGCGGAAGGTGAAGATCGAGCCGTCCTGGTGCCGGTAGGCCTTCAGCCCCTCGAAAATTTCCTGGGCGTAGTGCAACACGGCTGCGGCCGGATCCAGCGCGATGGGGCCGTAGGGCTGCACCCGCGGGCGATGCCAACCGCCCCGCTCCGACCAGCAGATGTCGACCATGTGATCGGTGAAGTATTTGCCAAAACCGGGCTCAGCAATGATGTCGGCATGCTCGGCGGCCGAGCGACCCGCGTCGTTCACCGTGACCGAGAACTCGAGAGTGCGGGGGGCGAGAAGGTTCTTCATGGCTGATCCTTTTAGTCGGACGTGCAAGCAGTTAGGCCTGCACAGTATTCTGCGCTACTGCCGCCGCGATTGCGTCACCGACCTCGGAAGTGCCGCGTTTCGCGAGCCCGGCATCGGCCCCACGGCGAGCGGCAAGGTCGGCTTCTACCGCGGAGGTGACGGCGGCCGCGGCATCCGGATGCCCGAGCTGAGCAAGCAGAAGAGCAACAGAAAGGATCGCGGCTGTCGGGTCGGCGAGCTGCTGCCCGGCAATGTCGGGGGCGGAGCCGTGCACCGGCTCGAACATCGACGGGAAGGCACCGCTGGGATTGATGTTTCCGGAGGCCGCCAGCCCGATGCCGCCGCTGATCGCCGCGGCAAGGTCGGTGAGAATGTCACCAAAGAGGTTGTCGGTGACAATCACGTCGAACCTGCTCGGATTGGTCACCAGAAAGATGGTCGCCGCGTCAACGTGGAGGTAGTCCCAGCTCACCGACGGGTGTTTGGCCGCCTCGGCCGTGACGATGCGCTGCCACAGCGAACCCGCGTTGGTCAGCACGTTGGTCTTGTGAACGAGGGTGAGCTTCTTGCGGCGTTGCTCGGCGGTCTGAAACGCGAACTCCACCACGCGCTGCACCCCGAATGCGGTGTTAATCGACACTTCGGTCGCGATCTCTTGCGGAGTTCCAACCCGGATGCCCCCGCCGTTGCCCACGTAGGGGCCCTCGGTGCCCTCGCGCACCACCACGAAGTCGACCTCGCCGGGCGCGGCCAACGGTGACACCACCCCGGGGAAGATCGTCGTCGGGCGCAGGTTCACGTAGTGATCGAAGGCGAAACGCAACTTCAGCAGCAGGCCGCGCTCGATGATGCCCCCGGCCAACTTCGGGTCGCGAGGATCCCCACCGATTGCTCCGAGCAAAATGGCGTCGTGGCCGGCCAGCGCGGCGAGGTCGCTCGCCTCCAAGATCCGACCGGTCTGGAGGTAATGCCCCGCGCCAAATGGGTACTCGGTGGTGACGACATCGACACCGGTCGCCGCGAGCACTTTGAGCGCTTCGGTGATGACTTCGGGGCCGATCCCGTCGCCGGGGATCACTGCAATGGAGACGGGAGATGCCATGCGTTTAGAGTACCGGCGCGGCCTTCACGGTTCGGGCCTTCGCGGTGTGGTCGCGCTATCGCGGGTTTTATCGCGTCTTCGCCCCGAAAGTCAACGGTCAGTTATTAGTAGCCCGAAATGGAAGCCAAAGTCTATTCTCGAGGCCATGAGTATAGGAACTGGAATCGTCTTATTCGTCATCGGCGCGGTGCTCACCTTCGCGCTCAACGTGCAGGTCGCCTGGATCGACCTACATCTCGTGGGCGGCCTACTGATGGGGGCTGGTGCCCTGGTATTCCTGCTCGGCATCATCTTCATGCTGCGAAAGCGTCAGTCGGTCACCACGGTGCACTCCAGCGTCGACCCGAACAGCGGCGAGTCGATCGCGCAGCGTCGCACCGCGGTGACCAACGACCTCGACACCCCGTAACACCCTCGTCGAAACGACCCCGACCCGGCGGCGTGGGCGCGCACGAAGGCGACCACGCCGCTCAATCGTTTCGTGCATGTAAAACCTGCGACAAAGGCGCCCGCGACACCCGTGGGACGCCCTAGGCTCCGCTCATGACTACCATTGCGCCCGCCCCCGCGCCCAAAGCCAGCCTCGTCGAGCCGGGAGGCATCGAGCCCATCCCGCTGGCGCACCGCCACGGGTCACCGTGGCAACTGTTGTCGACCTGGTCGGCACCCAACCTCGAGTTCGCGACCATCTTTGTCGGGTTCATTGCCGTCGCATATTTCGGCCTCAGCCCGTGGCAGGCCGTCGCGGCCCTGCTGCTCGGCAACTTCCTCGGCGGGCTGTCGCAGGGCTACCTCTCGACCTGGGGCCCTCGCGAAGGGCTGGCTCAGATGCTGATGGGCCGCACCGCCTTCGGGTTCTGGGGCAACCTCATCCCGGCCGCGCTAAACACCGCGATGGCCGGCCTCGGCTGGTTCGCCGTCAACTCGATCAGCGGCGCATTTGCGCTGGCCACCCTCACCGGAATTCCGGTCTGGATCGCCCTACTGATCGTCGTGGTTGTTGAAGTCGGTGTCGCCTTCGTCGGTCACGACATCGTGCAGCTCTTCGAGCGGTATGCCGCATTCGTGCTCGCTGCCATCTTCCTCGTCGCGGGCTTCTTCATCCTGAGCCAGGCGAACTTCGGCGCCCCTGCCACCGGCAACGGCACAATCGGCGACGGCAGCACCGGGCTCGGCGGCTTCGGCGGCTTCATGCTCGCGGCCGGCGCGGCATTCGGCTACACCGCCGGGTGGAACCCCTATGCCTCCGACTACACCCGCTACATGGCCCCCACCACGAGCAAGACGAAGATCTTCCTCGCGGCCGGCCTCGGAAACTTCCTGTCGACCAGCTTCCTGATGATCGTCGGTGCCGCATCCGCCACGATCATGCACGTCGGCCTCGCCGAGACCGCAAGCCCCACCGACACATTCACCAATGGGATGCCCGACTGGATCGCCGGCCTCACCTTGCTGGCCATCGCCGTCGGCGCCGTCTCCGCGAACGCCCTCAACATCTACTCGGGGGCGATGTCATTCCTCACCCTCGGCATCAAGATTCCGTTCCGACTGCGCCGCGCGATTGTTGCGCTGGGCTTCGGGGTGTTGGGCACCATCATCGCCCTCATCGCCCTACCCGACGCCGGAGTCACCTACGAGGGCTTCCTGCTCATCATCGCCTACTGGATCGCCCCGTGGCTGGGTGTGGTGCTCACCGACCGATACCTGCGCCGCGGCACCGCAATCGCCGACCTCGTGGTCAACGAGACGACCAAGTACAAGAACTGGGCGGGACCGGCTGCATTCGTTGCCGCAACGGCGCTGTCGATTTTCCTGTTCTCGAATCAGGTCTTCTACTCCGGCGTCCTGGTCAAGGTCGCGCCGGAGATCGGCGATCTCACCGCCCCCGTCGGATTCGTTCTTGCCGCGCTGCTGTACTTCGTGTTCTTCCAGATCGCGAAGCCCGTGCTGGGCGCGAAACTGCCATGACGGCGGCCGAAGGCTCCGGCGGCGAAACGGGCACCTCCGGGACGGTCTTCGCTACCGACCAGGACAAGCTCGAGGTGGCTAAAGCCGAGGCCCTGAAAGGTCTCGCGGAGGGCGGCATCCCGATCGGTGCCGCCCTGTTCGACGGCAACGGGCGGCTGCTGGGCAGCGGCCACAACCGCCGAGTGCAAGACGGCGATGCCGCGATGCACGCAGAGACCAACGCGTTTCACAACGCGGGTCGGCAGCGCAGCTACCGCGACACCGTCATGGTCACGACGCTGTCACCCTGCTGGTACTGCTCAGGGCTGGTGCGCCAGTTCGGGATCGGGCGTGTCGTCGTCGGCGACGATCAGAACTTTCTCGGTGGGCAAGACTGGATTGCCGAGCACGGCACGCGCCTGACGGTGATCAACGACCCGGAGCTCATTGAAGTGATGGGCACGTTCATCGCCGAGCATCCCGCGCTCTGGAACGAAGACATCGGCGAGGAGTAACTAGCCACCCGGCGCGTAACACCCACGGCGCTCATCCGCCGAGCTCGTCCGCGCGGCGACCGAAGTAGTCGCGCACCGGGCCGTTGCGCTCATGCGACCGTGCCCGGATGTAGGCGTCCCTGGCCTCCTGAGCCCGTCCGAGCCGCCGAAGCAGGTCGGCTCGGACGGCGACGGCCTGCCGTGCCGTCGACCCACTGAGGGCGGGTTCCAACTCGTCGAGTTCCTGAAGCGCCATGCCGAGCCCGGGATCGGCGAAGCTTCGCGCGACGAGT
>JANXTJ010000058.1 GCA_025352485.1 Salinibacterium sp. | reverse complement strand
GGCGCCCAGAACGCCGACCTGCACCGGGGATTCCCGCGGGTCCATGCCGCTGGCGCGTAGCGCGTCAATGATCGTGAGCAGGTAGGTCGGCGTGCACATGATTGCATCGGGTTCGAAATCACGAATCAGCTGCACCTGCTTGAGAGTGTTCCCTCCCGACATGGGCACTACGGTGCACCCGAGGCGTTCGATTCCGGTGTGTGCGCCGAGTCCGCCGGTAAACAAGCCATAGCCATAGGCATTGTGAACCATCATTCCGGGACGGATGCCCGCTGCCCGCAGCGACCGCGCGAGCAGGTCGGCCCAGTTGCGGAGGTCACCGGTGGTGTAGCCGACGACCGTCGGAAGCCCGGTGGTTCCCGAGGACGCGTGAATTCGCGCGATCTGCGCGCGGGGTACCGCGAACATGCCGAACGGGTACGTCTCGCGCAGGTCCTCCTTGGTAGTGAAGGGGAGCCGGGCCAAGTCGTTCAGTTCCCGGATATCGTCGGGGTGAACCCCCACCGCGTCGAACTTCTGTGTATAGAGGGGCACGTTCGCATAGGCATGCCGCACCGTTTGCTGCAGCCGCAAGAGTTGCAGGGCTTCGAGCTCGTCCCGCGACATTCGCTCTTCTGCGTCGAGTTCGCCGAGGGCGGGTCCGTGAGCGCGAGTCTTGGCCAGTGCTGTCATCGGGATCTCCTGTTGGCTTAACTGTGTTCTGTCACAGCGCGGGCGATGAACGGTGCGGAATTGCCAAGGCGGTAGTTCTACTTCGCCCTCGAAATTCTGCGATGACGGCAGAATCGTTGTCGGTCACTTGGACGTCATAGATTCCGGTACGACCGCTGCGGGTTCGCCTTTCTGCGGTCGCCCGAAGGAGTTGCCCCAACCGGGCAGGCCGAAGAAACGAGATTTCAGCGCCCGCTGCGAGCGTGACGTCGTCGCTCTCGTTGCAGGCGATAGCAAATGCGGTGTCGGCGAGCGCAAAAATAAAGCCGCCGTGTACGACATCGAATCCATTGAGCATGTCTTCACGAATGGTCATCTCGACGACCGCAGATCCGGGCTCGCCAGCGATAACAACCATCCCGAGACCCGATGATGCACGGTCCCGCCTCATCATCGCGCTGGCTCCTGCGTGACTCGGGGCGTTGTCGGTGGGCATCACGCGTCTCCTCGGTGAGTGTGAATCGCGGGCCCGAGCGGGTACGTCCTCTGCCCGGAATCAAACTAATCGAACGGACGGTAAGTATCAAGCCGAAGTTGACGTGATCCATCGAGCATGCCATTGTTACAGAACGATCGGTCAGTAGGTCGCTTACCGTGAAACCCAATCAAGGTGATGGAGCGATGGCACACGCATTTCTCGTCGGCGGCGTACGCACTCCCATCGGCCGTTACGGCGGATCGCTCAGTACGGTGCGACCGGATGATCTCGCCGCTATCGTTCTCGCCGAGTTGGTCGCACGCACGGGCGTCGACCCGTCGGCCATCGACGATGTCATCTTCGGCGACGCGAACCAGGCCGGTGAAGACAATCGTGACGTCGCGCGGATGGCGGTATTGCTCGCCGGACTTCCCGATTCGATTCCGGGAATTACGGTAAACCGCCTGTGCGCCTCCGGGCTGTCGGCCATCCATCTCGCCGCGAGCATGGTGAAAGCAGGAGAGGCCGACATTGTCATCGCCGGCGGGGTCGAATCGATGACTCGAGCGCCGTGGGTGATCGCCAAGCCGGAGAAAGCATTCAGCAAACCGGGGGATATCTTCGACACCTCCATTGGCTGGCGCTTTGCCAACCCGGTACTGACGGCACGCGACAAAGCCACATTCAGCATGCCCGAGACGGGTGAGTACGTCGGGGTCACCTCTCAAATCTCCCGCGCGGACGCGGATGCTTTCGCTTTCCGCTCGCACCAACGGGCACTGGCCGCGCAGGCCGCAGGCAAATTCGACGCAGAGATCGTTGCGGTGACGACCCCGAAGGGAATCGTCGTCACGGCCGATGAAGGCCCACGGGAATCCACGTCGCTCGAAGCTCTCGCCCTGCTTCGCCCCGTCGTGGCAGGTGGCAGCATCGTGACTGCGGGCAACTCCTCGCCGCTGAACGACGGTGCCGCAGCCGTAATGATCGTGAGCGAGGCTGCGTTGAAGAAGTACGGCCTCGTCGCCCGGGCACGCATCATCGGAGGCGCCTCCGCCGGTGTATCCCCCGAAGTAATGGGGCTCGGACCAATTCCGGCGACCCGCAAACTACTCTCCCGAACCGGCCTATCGATCGACCAGATCGCTGCGGTCGAGCTGAATGAAGCGTTCGCGACCCAGTCGCTCGCCTGCGTTCGGGAGCTGGGGCTCGACCCGGAGATCGTCAACGCCGACGGGGGAGCGATCGCCCTCGGGCATCCCCTCGGAGCATCCGGAACCCGCATCGTCGTGACCCTGCTCGGCCGTCTCGAGCGTGTTGGTTCGACCGACAGGCTCGGCCTCGCCACAATGTGCGTCGGAGTCGGCCAAGGCGCTGCACTGCTCATCGAGACACTCTGATGACACTGCCCGAGTTCAGCACGCTCCTGGTTGTGGATGACACGGCCGACCGACTGCACATCCGACTGAACCGTCCCGCCGTGCGCAACGCGATCGATCTGGTGATGGTCTCGGAGCTGCACGCGGTCTGCGAGCTGCTCGAGCGGGAGCCGCGCATCCTTATCCTGAGCGGGGCCGGCGGGGCGTTCGCCTCCGGGGCAGACATCGCCGAGCTTCGGGATCGACGCGGCGACGACGCTCTCGCCGGCATCAACTCGAAGATCTTCGTGCGAATAGCAGCGCTCCCGATGCCGGTCATCGCCGCGCTCGACGGGTATGCGCTCGGCGGAGGGGCAGAGCTCGCGTACGCCGCCGACTTTCGCATCGCGAGCACCGGCCTGAAGATCGGGAATCCCGAAACGTCCCTCGGCATAGTCGCTGCCGCCGGCGCGACCTGGCGCCTCACCGAACTCGTTGGCGAGCCGATTGCGAAGGAAATACTGCTCGCGGGCAGAGTGCTGACTGCGCCCGAGGCGCTCGCCCTGCGGCTCGTCTCGTCGGTTCATGAACCCGCGGAACTCGATGCTGCAGCAACCGCGCTCGCCGACCGAATAGCCGCCCAGGACCCGCTGGCCGTTCGATTCACCAAAACCCTGATGCATGCGCCACGTGACGCGCATCCGCTGGCCGACGATGTGGCCCAGTCCGAACTGTTTGAATCTCCCGCGAAAATGGCGCGCATGACCGCGTTCCTCGAGAGGCGCCGCACATGACTGTTCTACCCTCAGGGATCAGCGTGGTCGGCGGAGGCCGCATGGGCGTCGGCATCGCGCACGCGTTCCTCCTGGCCGGCTCGCACGTGACGATTCTTGAGCGGGACGCGGCATCCGCAGATCATGCGCGGTCTGCACTGGATGTCGCGGTGAAGGCCAGCATTGCGCGGGCGACAACTGCACGGTCCCTCGCCGGTCTCACCGCGGCCTCATCGGTGACCACCTCGGCACAGGAACTCGCAGGCTCCGGTCTCGTGATCGAAGCTGTTCCAGAGGATCTCGACCTGAAGACGGCGACACTTCGGCGCATCGAGGCGCAGCTCGCACCGGATGCCTGGATCGCCTCGAACACATCCTCGCTCTCGATCGATGCGCTCGCCGACTCGCTTAAGCACCCGGGCCGGCTGCTTGGGCTGCACTTCTTCAACCCGGTGCCGAGCTCGTCTCTTGTCGAGATCGTGCTCGGGGCACGCACCCTCCCGTCGGCCGCCGACATCGCGCGCGGGTGGGTTTCAGCGATCGGCAAGACACCGATTGTCGTGAGGGACTCGCCTGGGTTCGCGAGCTCGCGGCTCGGCGTGGTCATGGCACTGGAAGCGATCCGCATGCTCGAGGAAGGTGTCGCGAGAGCGGAAGATATCGATACCGCGATGGTGCTCGGGTATAAATTTCCGGTCGGTCCGCTGAGACTGACCGACATGGTCGGGCTCGACGTACGCCTCGGTATCGCCGAATACTTGCACGAGATGCTCGGCGAACGTTTCGCACCTCCCGCGCTGCTGCGTCAAAAAGTGGCAGCCGGGCACCTGGGAAGAAAGACGGGCCAGGGTTTCTTCGCCTGGCCGACAGAACCTGACCGAAAGGAATCCCAATGAATGACGCTGCAACACAGCTCTTAGCCACTCAGACGCGGGTGCTGCCCAGCTACGTGCAGGGTGCATGGTGGCAACCATCATCCGGAACTCCCACTCGCGACGCCTCCACCGGCGAAGAGCTCGCCCTCGTCGGCAGTGATGGGCTCGACCTCGTCGGCGCCGTCGAGTACGGTCGGGCCGTCGGCCAGAAAAGTCTTGGCGAACTGACCTTCCACCAGCGGGCTCTGCGCCTGAAGGCGCTTGCCGCTTACCTCACCGCCGTCAAAGAGGAGCTCTACGTGGTGAGCGATCGCACCGGCGCCACCCGCCGCGACTCGCTCGTCGACATCGACGGTGGAATCGGGGTGCTCTTCACCTATGCGTCGAAGGGGCGCCGCGAACTTCCCAACACGATGAGCATCGTCGACGGAGCACCAGAGAACCTTGCCAAAGACAATTCTTTCGGCGGCCAGCACCTGTACACGCGCATTCCCGGTGTGGCATTCCAGGTCAACGCCTTTAACTTCCCGGTCTGGGGCATGCTCGAGAAGTTTGCGCCGGCCTTCCTTGCCGGAGTTCCGAGCATCGTAAAACCGGCCACCCCTACGGCCGTTCTCACCGAGGCCGCGGTGCGCATCATGGTCGAGTCTGGGCTGCTTCCGGATGGTGCGTTACAACTGGTCTGCGGCCCGGTTCGCAACTTTCTCGACACCCTCGATGTTCGCGACCACGTCGCTTTCACCGGCTCGGGCTCGACGGCAGCCCAGTTCTCTGCGCACTCCTCAATCGTCTCGGGGGGCGTTCGATTTACCGCAGAGACAGACTCCCTGAACGCGGCGATTCTCGGGCCGGATGTCTCCCTCGACAGCCCGGAGTTCACTGCTTTCGTCGCATCTGTCGTCTCGGAGATGACCACCAAAACCGGGCAGAAGTGCACCAGCATCCGTCGGGTCATCGTCGCCCTTCCCCTGGTGGATGCCGTGGTTGCGGCGATCGGCGAACGACTGGCCAAGCGGGTCGTGATCGGCGATCCCCGGGCAGAGGGTGTCACGATGGGGCCGCTGGCGAGCACGGGGCAACGCGATGAGGTTCGACGAAGTGTCGAGGCTCTCGTCGCGGGTGGTGGTCGAATCGTCTACGGTTCGCTACTCGATCCCGCTGTCATCAATCTGGACGGCACCGTGGCGACGGCTCCGGATGGTGCCTTCCTCTCGCCCGTCCTTCTGCAGTTCGACGACGCAGATGCCGATGCCGTCCACGAGATCGAGGCCTTCGGTCCGGTCGCGTCGGTGATCGGATACCGGGACCTCGCCGACGCTGTGCGCCTCGCAAACCGTGGTGGAGGTTCGCTCGTCGCGACAGTCGCGAGCTATGACCCGCAGGTGGTGCAGAGCCTCGTTCTCGGTATCGCGGCGTTCCACGGTCGCGTTCTTGTTCTCGATCGGGATGACGCCCGCTCGAGCACCGGGCACGGCTCGCCGGTTCCGCACCTCGTGCATGGCGGGCCGGGCCGGGCCGGCGGCGGCGAGGAACTCGGCGGCATCCGCGCGGTGAAGCACTACATGCAGCGCACGGCGATCCAAGGCACCCCCGCGGTGCTGACCGCGATCACCGGCCAGTGGCGGGCTGGCGCTCCGATGGGCATCGGGGCGGAGCATCCGTTCCGCAAGTCGCTCTCTCGCCTGCATCTCGGTGACTCGATCATCTCGGAACTGCGCGAGATCACCCTCGACGACATCAGCCACTTCGCGGAGTTCACCGGCGATAACTTCTATGCGCATACTGACGAGGAGGCTGCGGCGGCGAATCCGTTCTTCCCCGGTCGGGTGGCTCACGGATACCTCCTCATTGCCTGGGCGGCCGGGCTCTTCGTCGACCCGGCACCCGGTCCGGTGCTCGCGAACTACGGCCTCGAGAACCTGCGATTCATCACGCCGGTATCACCCGGTGATTCGGTGCGGGTGACGCTGACGGCAAAGGAGATTACGCCGCGCGAGACAGAGGAGTACGGAGAGGTGCGCTGGGATTCGGTCCTGATCAACCAACGCGACGAGATCGTAGCCACCTACGACGTACTGACCCTGGTGGCGAAAGACTAGCGGCCTAACGCCGTTCCAGCCCACCGAAGGCAACCGCAATCACATCGTCCGCGAGTTGTTCGCGAGTGAGTGCACCCCCGGAGCGGTACCAGTCCACGATCGAGTTGATCATCCCAAAGAGCAGGCGGGTGGTAGTGCGTGCGTCAATGTCGGCGCGCAGTGATCCCTCTGCTCGGGCCTCGTCGACGAGAATGGCTACGGCGTGATCGAAGGTGCGCCTGCGCTCGAGGGCCTCGCGCTCGATTTCCGTATTGCCGCGCAGGCGCAGCAGAAGGGTCACATAGGGCAGGTCGTCAACGAGCACCCGGACGGCCCCTCGCACGACGAACTGTAGGCGTGCTTCAGCGTTTCCGACCGACGCCTCTTCGAGTTGCAGTACCGCCTCAAGGCCGCCAATCGCGCGATCGAGGGCGAGCCGCAGCAGGTCTTCCTTGCCGGAGACGTGATAGTAAATCGCCGACTTCGAGGTTCCGAGACGCTCCGCCAGAATGCTGATGGATGTCGCGTCGTACCCGAACTCGTTGAACGCCGACACGGCGATGTCGAGCACTGCGGCGATGTCGTAGGGCTCACGCCCGACGCGTCCATTGCCGCTCCTGCCGCGCGAGGATGACGCGGCAGCCGCTTCAGCTGTTGCAGCCGGGTCGGTCATGGTCCACGCCTTTCGAACTCTTCGTGGTCAGAACTCTAACCGACCCGCGGTCTTGCTTCACTTGCGTGCGCCTGATATCGTTACTGAACGATCGGTAAGTAGCTGGCCCCTGGCCGCAATCGGGAAGGCACGGGATGAACACGACCACAGACGTGACCACAGACGCGAGAGCAGACGCGAGAGCAGCCCAGATCGCAGACGAGGCGGGAGAGCGACGCTTCAACGAGCTGCTCGCATCAGAAAGTCGCGTCGAGCCGTCGGACTGGATGCCGGAGGGCTACCGAAAGACGCTCATCCGCCAGATCTCGCAGCACGGACACTCCGAGATCATCGGAATGCAACCAGAGAGCAACTGGATCGCCCGGGCGCCGAGCCTCAAGCGCAAGGCCATCCTGATGGCCAAAGTCCAGGATGAAGCGGGCCACGGCCTCTACCTCTATTCCGCCGCCCAGACCCTCGGCGTCGATCGCGAGACCATGTTCGATCAGCTCATCACGGGCAAGGCCAAGTACTCCTCCATCTTCAACTACACGACGCCGACCTGGGCCGACATGGGTTCGATCGGCTGGCTCGTGGATGGCGCGGCGATCTGTAACCAGGTGCCGCTCTGCCGCGTGAGCTACGGCCCATATGGGCGTGCGATGGTCCGCATCTGTAAAGAGGAATCGTTTCACCAGCGCCAGGGGTTCGAGATCCTGCTCGAGCTCATGCGCGGAACTGATGCCCAGAAGGAGATGGCCCAGGAGTCGGTCAATCGCTGGTACGCCCCTGCCCTCATGATGTTCGGCCCCCCGGATGAAGACTCCCCGAACTCGAAGCAGAGCATGGCCTGGAACATCAAGCGCTTCAGTAACGACGACCTGCGCCAGCGGTTCGTCGACATGCTCGTTCCCCAGGCAGAGATCCTCGGAGTGACGCTGCCGGATGCCGCCCTCCGCTGGAACGAAGAGCGCGGGCACTACGACTTCGGCGACCTCGACTGGAGCGAGTTTCACGAGGTGCTCGCCGGTCGCGGTCCGGCCAACACAATTAGGGTGTCCCGTCGTCGCGAGGCGCACGAGAACGGCGCCTGGGTCCGCGAGGCCGCTCGTGCTTACGCCGATGCGCAGGCCGAATCACGCCGAGGGCTGGTCGCCTGATGACGAGCCCGGGCGACTCCGGAATGCGTGAAACTTGGCCGCTGTGGGAGGTCTTCGTGCGTGCCTCCCGCGGGCTTTCCCACGTGCACGCCGGTTCGCTGCACGCCCCCGACGAGATCATGGCCGTTCGCAACGCCCGCGATCTGTACACGCGCCGGGCCGAAGGGGTATCGGTCTGGGTGGTGCGCGCCGCCGCGATCACGGCTTCTGATCCGGACGCGAAAGACTCGTTCTTCGAGTCGCCGCAGGGCAAGGAATATCGGCACGCCACCTATTACACCGAGTCGGATGCGGTGCCCCACCTATGAGTCACAGCACGAATCACATCGCGTCGACCGCCATAACGCCGGAGTCGATCGCGCAATCGCTCGCGTCATCCTCCGACCTTCCGGATGTCGCGGTGGCAACCTACGCACTCGGACTCGGTGACGACGCTCTCGTTCTGGCGCAGCGCCTCGGCGAATGGATCGCGCGTGCGCCGGAGCTGGAAGAAGACGTCGCCCTCGGCAACATCGGCCTCGATCAGCTCGGGCATGCCCGCAGCTTTCTCACCTACGCGGGTTCCGCGTTTGGCAAGACCGAAGACGAACTCGCCTACTTTCGTGATGAACCGGAGTTTCTCAACCACCAGTTGTTCGAGCAGCCGAACGGCGACTTCGCGCAGACCATCGCAAAACAGATGATCGCGTCCGTGTATTTTGTCGCGCTCTACCGCGGGCTCGCGGCATCCAACGATGCAATGCTCGCGGCGATCGCGGCCAAGGCGGCGAAAGAGGTCGACTACCACCTCGACCATTGTGTGCAGTGGGTCAAACGACTCGGGCTCGGCACCGCGGAGTCGAACCGTCGCATGCAGCGTGGCCTCGAAGTGATGTGGGCGTTTGCCGACGAACTCTTCCGTTCGGATGCGCCCACCGACTCTCTTGTTGCCCTCGGCATCGCGGTGTCTCCCAGCAGCCTGCGACCGGCGTTCGATGCTCTCGTTCCCCCGCTGATCGTGGCGAGCGGTCTCACCGTTCCAGTGACGACCTTCACGCGCGGGGGCGGTCGTGCCGGCCTCCACTCCGAGTCGCTCGGTCCGCTCCTGGCTGAGATGCAGGTGCTGGCGCGAGCCCATCCCGGGGCGTCCTGGTGACGAGCGTCTTTCTCGACAGTGTGGAGCAGACCGCCCGCCCGCGCCCCGCTCTCGAGGTGGACCGGGCAGCGTGGGATCTCGCGGCGACGGTCGTCGACCCGGAGGTGCCGGTGCTGACGATTGAAGATCTCGGAGTCTTGCGCAGCGTACGGGTTTCGGAGGGTGTGGTCGCGGTCGAGATCACACCGACCTACTCCGGATGCCCCGCGGTCGATGCCATCCGTGACGACATCGTCAGCGTATTGACAGCGCACGGCTACGTGGCCGTGACGGTGAAGGTCGTTCTTGCACCGGCGTGGACGACGGACTGGATGAGCTCGGTCGGGCGCACCAAACTCGAGCAATACGGCATCGCGGCACCGGCCCCCCGGCGAATCGCTGGCGTGCTCAACCTCGGCCTCGGCATCCGCTGCCCCAATTGCGGATCACTACACACCCGCGAGACGTCGCACTTCGGCTCGACCTCCTGCAAGGCGCTCTACGTATGCCAGCGCTGTCAGGAGCCGTTCGACTACTTCAAGGAACACTGATGTCAGCTACCGTCACCCGCCGTCGCGCGACCTTCAACAGCCTCGCCGTGTCGAAGGTTCGTCGACTGACGGATGACGCAATCGAGGTCAGCTTCACAGTGCCGTCGGAGTTGCGCGGTGACTACAGCTATGCGCCAGGCCAATACATCGCCCTGCGGGCCTCGCTTCAGGGAGAGGATGTTCGCCGAAGCTATTCGATCTGCCAGGCGCCGGTCGACGGCGAGCTCAAGGTCGCCATTAAGCGTGACCTCGGCGGACTGTTCTCGACCTGGGCGCTCGAATCGCTGAGGCCGGGAATGCACCTTGAGGTGATGAGTCCGGAAGGTCGCTTCGTCTCCCAGCTGTCGACCCGGGATGCCGCACACTACGTGGCGATCGCGGCCGGATCCGGCATCACTCCCGTCGTCGCGCTCATCGAGAGCACACTCGCCGCAAACCCGGGCAACAGCTTCTCGCTCGTGTACTCGAACCGCACCGCGATGGACACGATGTTCATCGACGAACTGGCCGACCTCAAAGACAAATACCCGGCGCGACTCGCGCTATATCACGTGCTCACGAGGGAACAGCGCACCTCCGAGCTGTTGAGCGGGCGGCTCGACGCGGAGCGATTCCGCAGCATTCTCGGCTCTCTGATTTCGCCGTCGACGGTGGATGAGTGGTTCATCTGCGGTCCGTTCGACCTGGTTCAGCTGTGCCGCGATACGCTCGCCGAGCTCGGTGTGAAGAGCAGCGAGGTTCGCTACGAATTGTTCACGACGGGCAAACCGGAACGGCCGGTAGGTCAGACTGGCAGACCGATCGCCATCTCGGCTGACCAAGACGTTCACACCATCACCTTCCGGCTCGACGGAACGACGGGGATTGTCACAAGCCCGGTGCGCAGCAATGAGAGCGTCCTAAACGCGGCATTGCGGGTGCGCGGAGACGTGCCCTTCGCCTGCGCGGGCGGGGTGTGTGGAACCTGCCGTGCTGTTGTGGTTTCCGGCACCGTCGAGATGAAAGAGAACTACGCGCTAGAGCCGTCGGAGCTGGCGCGCGGGTATGTGCTCACCTGCCAAGCGGTGCCGACCAGCGCGCGGGTGGAAGTGAACTACGACGCCTGATATTCCTTTCGCTTAGTCCCACTTTTCCATCCCACTGAGGAGCTGATATGGCAGTAGAACTGACCATCACCGGGGCCGTTGCCGAGATCGTGCTCAACGATCCGAGCAAGCTGAACGCGCTCGACGAGTCTGCGGTCGCGGCGCTGTCGCGGGCCTACCGGGATGCCGCGGACGCCGGGGTGCGCGCTCTGCTGCTGCGGGGTGAAGGTCGTGCGTTCTGCGCGGGGCGCGATATTTCGGATGTCGTTCCGGCCACAGATGATGCCGAAAGCTACCTCCGCGATGTCGTGACACCGCTCCTGCAGCAGATCAGTTTGTTCCCGGCACCGACCTTTGCGATCGCCACTGGCGCCTGCCTCGGAGTCGGCCTCGGTCTGCTCGTCGCAACAGATGTTGTCTATGTCGCCGACACGGCGAAGCTCGGTTCGCCTTTCGCGAATCTCGGGGCGACTCTCGACTCGGGGGGGCATGCGCTGTTCTTCGAGCGTCTCGGTGCCCATCGCACCCTCGATCTCATCTATACGGCGGAGCTCATGACCGGAACCGAAGCGGTTGCGCTCGGGCTCTTCAGCCGAGTGGTACCGGCGGAGGATATTCTCGAATTTACCCGCGAACGAGTGCTTCGTGCATCCACCGGACCTACTCAGGCATTTCTCGCGAGCAAGGAAATCGTGCGAAGCCTTCGCGACGACCGACCCGGTCTCTGGACGTCTGTGGCTGACGAGAACGCAGCGCAGGGTGCTCTCTGCGCGACCGACGACTACGCCGAGGGTTTTGCCGCGTTCCAGCAAAAGCGTCGCCCGGTGTTCGGGCAGCTGCCGGCGAGCTGACGGATCAGCGTTCGGGAAATCCGTTGACCGGCGCTTCGGGCCGGGTGTAGATGTCCGACGCCGCGACCGCCGCATTGGTGTTGGTGATCGCGTATTCACACGCGCGCCGGAAAGCCATGACGTCGATGCCGACGCAGAGCACTCCGATGCCGTCGTCGAGCGCACGAACGCAACCCGCTTCAGACGGATCCATGATGGGTCCGCCGAGAAGCACGACGCCGTTCGCTTTGGCTGCGGCCTTGACGCGTTTGTGGTGGGGGCCGACGGCTCGCGCAGTGTGGTGCGAGTGGCGATCGGTGCCCGCTACGAGGGGGCACCGGGCGGTCGACCGAACGTCAACATCACCTTCCGATCGCAGCAGTTGGCCGCGCTTCTGCCGGAGCGAGCGGCCATCCACCACTGGGTTTTGAACCCAGCAGCCTCCGGCGTGGTGGGCCCGCTCGATCTCGACGGAACCTGGTGGGCAATTGCCACAGGCACTGAATCGATCGCCGATGAGGCCGAAGCGATCTCGCTGGTGCGGGCGCTGGTGGGTGCAGAGATCGACGTCGAGATCCTCGCGACCGACCCGTGGCGGGCTCGACTGTTGCTCGCGGATTCTTACGGCTCAGGCCGCGCCTATCTGGCCGGAGATGCGGCCCACCAGAACCCGCCGTGGGGCGGTCACGGCTACAACACGGGTGTCGGCGATGCCGTCAATCTTGCCTGGAAGCTGGCCGCGGTGCTCAACGGCTGGGCGCCACCAGAGCTGCTGCAGAGCTACGAGGCAGAGCGGCGACCCATCGCACAGCAGACCATCGACTTTGCCGCGACCAACATGAAAATGCTGTCGGTCGACCTGAGCCATTCATCCCTGATGGGCACCGGCCCGGATGCGGATGCCGCGCGATTGGCCGTCGCCGCGGCCATCCAGCTGGGCAAGCGTGCCGAGTTTCACAGCCTCGGGCTGGTGCTCGGTTACGGCTATGGCCCCGATTCGGCGGCCCAAGCTCCCGCGGGAGACATTTACCTGCCTCAGGCCAAGGCGGGCAACCGGCTTCCGCACGCACGCACGGCCGAAGGTCGGTCGTTGTTCGATGAGCTCGGCCCGGAATTCACCGTGCTGGGGTCGACGGATGACGCGCGGCGGCTCTATCAGGCGCTCGCCGATCGCGGCGTCCCCGCGGTTCACCTCGATGCCGTAGCGCACGGATTCGCCCCGGACGATGTTCCGGCGCTCGCCCTAGTGCGGCCAGACCAGCACCTCGCCTGGGTCAGTAGCGACGGCTCACTGCCGGACGATCCCGAACCGATTATCAGCGCCGCACTGCGCGGCTTCATGACCACAGCATCCCTTTAGGAGATCACCTCATGCGCATCGCGAATCTGCACGGCCGAGCGGTTCTGGTGAGCGACGAACGAGCGCTCGACATCGGGATGGCGTCCGGCGGCGCGCTGCCCGCAGATCCGGCGGAGCTTTTCACGCGCTGGAGCGACCTCATCGCGTGGGCGGCGGGGCAGGATGTCGCATCCGACCCGGCCGCCGTCGCATACAGCCCCGCAGACCTGGGCGCTCCGTCACCGCGACCGTCCCAGGTCTTCGGAATCGGGCTCAACTACGCCGACCACGCGGCGGAGGCCGGCCTCGCGGTGCCCACCAGCCCGCTGATCTTCACCAAGTTTCCATCAGCCGTCTCCGGGCCGGATATCGACGTCACGCTGCCCGGCGACACCGTCGACTGGGAGGCAGAACTGGTGGTGGTGATCGGTGTCGGTGGGCGGCACATTGGCGAAGAGTCGGCGGTCGCTCATGTCGCCGGGTACACGGTGGGCCAGGATCTTTCCGAGCGCACGGTGCAGTGGGAGGGCGGTTCGCCACAGTTCAGTGCGGGAAAGTCGTTCGAGGGGTTCGCCCCGATTGGCCCGGTGCTCGTCACGCCTGACGAGCTGACCGACCCCGAGAGCCTGAGCATCTCGACCACGATCTGGGGAGCCGACGGCACGTCGACGGTCGCACAGAATGGCCGAACCGACCAACTCATCTTCGGCATCGCCGCCCTCATCTCGCGACTTTCCGCCATCGTCGAGCTGCGGCCAGGCGACCTGATCTTCACCGGCACACCTCCCGGTGTCGGGGCCGCGATGAACCCGAAGCGTTTCCTTCGCGACGGCGAGCGTCTCGTCACCGAGATCGAGGGCATCGGCCAGATCGAGCAGCGCTTCCACTAGGGGTCCCAGCGGCACGCGAACTCCCGATAGCGTGACACCATGAAACCCGTCGAAAAAGCCGAAGCCCTCCGCGCCCTCCACCAAGCTCCCGAAATCCTCCGGGTGATCAATGTGTGGGACGTGATTTCGGCCCAAGTTGTCGCCGACCTACCCGAGACAAAAGCGATCGCCACCGCGGGCCATTCCATCGCCTCGAGCCTCGGTTACGAAGACGGCGGGATGCCGCTGGACGTCGCGCTGCTGGCTATCGAAGCCATCGTGAAAGCCACCGATTTGCCGGTGACGGCCGACCTGGATAATGGCTACGACCAGCCCGGCGAGACCATTCGCCGCGCGATCGCGATCGGTGTCGCGGGAGCGAACGTGGAGGACCGCCTGAAGCCGTTCGACGAGTCGGTGGCTCGAGTTCGCGAAATCGTCGCTGCGGCGGAGGCCGAGGGCGTGCCCTTCCAGCTGAACGCTCGCACCGACGCGATCATTCGGGGAACGGGGCCGCTGAGTGAGCGCCTGCCCGAGGCGATCAAACGCGGTAAGGCGTTCCTCGATGAGGGTGCCGCGCTGGTCTTCATCCCGGGGCTACTCGACCAGGAATCGGTCGAGCGGGTCGTCGCCCAGCTTGGCCGCAACAGGGTCAGCGTCATCGGGCTGCCGGGGGCGCTCACTGCGCAGCAGTACCAAGATTTGGGAATCGCCCGCATCTCTTACGGGCCCTTGACGCAGCGCGTCGCGCTGCTGGCGCTGCAGAACCTCGCCAAAGACCTCTACGGGTCTGGCGTCATCCCCCTAGATCTGCCAGCGTTGAACTAGTTCGGGCCGGCTCGGAACCGTCGTGTGAGGCGCAGTAGAGGGAAGTTTCAGTGACCACAGCGGTGTTCGTGCCTGAGGCTTACGACTTTCTTCGACTGCTGCGCGCAAACAATACCCGCGAACACTTCACCGCTAACCGAAGCATCTACGACCGGACTATTCGTGTGCCGTTGGAGGAGCTCACCGCGGCGGCGCAAGAGAAGTACGGGCCCGGAAAGGTCATGCGGCCCAACCGGGATGTGCGCTTCAGCCCCGACAAGTCTCCGTACCGGCTCGACGCCAGCATGTGGGCCGGGTCTGTGGGGGGCGTTTATTTGAGGCTGACCGCCACCGGCATTGAGGCCGGTGGCGGGTTGTATGAACCCACTCGCGATCAACTGTCGCGAGCTCGAATCGCCATCGCGCACAAACCGGTCGCGGCAATCCAACTGGCGCAGATCCTCGGCGAGCTTCGTGCGGCGGGCTACGAGGAGGCT
>JANXTJ010000050.1 GCA_025352485.1 Salinibacterium sp. | reverse complement strand
GATGCTCGCCAAGACTCTGACGATGTACCCGATCGAGTGCGTGGTGCGCGGTTATCTGACCGGCAGCGGCTGGGCGGAGTATCGGCAGACGCAGCAGATCTGTGGGGTGCGCCTGCCCGTGGGCCTGCACGACGGCGACCGGCTGCCCGAACCGATCTTCACGCCGGCCTGGAAAGCGCCGATGGGCGAGCACGACGAGAACATCACCTTCGAGCGCACCGTCGAGTTGGTCGGCCTCGAGGTGGCGACGGCGTTGCGGGATGCCTCGCTGCGGGTGTTCGCGGCAGCCGCGGCCATCGCCGAGTCGCGTGGGGTGATTCTCGCCGACACCAAATTCGAGTTCGGGGCCGATCCGGTCACGGGCGAACTGATTCTCGCCGACGAGGTGCTCACCTCCGACAGCAGCCGCTTCTGGGATGCCGCCGAATACGCCGAAGGCCGACGCGGCTTGAGCTTCGATAAGCAGATCGTGCGCGACTGGTTGGCGAAGCACTGGGATCGGGTCGGTGTGCCACCCGAGTTACCCCGGGAAATCGTCGAGCAGACCGCCGCACGCTACCAGGAGTTGATTCAACGCCTGACCGGGGAATGATCGTCGGCAAACCCCCGACCAATCCGCCACCCGGCGCGACTCCGAATGTCTTGCGATGGCCCGCTGCCCCAGACGGTGGGCCATCGCCACGCGCGGCCGCCCCGGCCCGGCCCGCCCGCCCGGCCATCGGCCACCCAGCCCATCGCTCGGCCATCCCGCCCGGCCTAGCTTGGCTACCCGACCCGGCGCCCCGGCCTCGACGTGACTTGCGGACTTCTGCCCGTTGCGGCCAATCCGGACGGGCGAAAGTCCGCAAGTGACCGGGCGGGCGGGCACCTCGGGCGGGCGGGGCGCGCCCCCCAGGAAATATTCCGGGCGGCCGCTGGTTAACTGATGGCATTGCCGCCGATACAGCCATGGGCGCCGTCACCCTGAGGGTCGGTAACCTCGACGCGATGACCGCCTACTATCGGGATGCCGTGGCGCTTCAGGTGCTCGACCAGACCGAGGACACGGTCACCCTCGGCCGCGGTCTGCAGCGGGTCATCGTGCTCGAGCACGCGCCGGAGCTCAAGTACGCCAGCCCCTCCGCCGCCGGGCTCTTTCACACGGCCATCCTGTTCGACACGGAAGAGGCGCTCGCCGCCGTAGTGTATTCGGTCACACAGAAATACCCGGGGTCGTTCACGGGTAGCTCCGACCACCTGATGAGCAAGGCGTTCTATTTCACCGACCCCGAAGGTAACGGCGTCGAGCTGTATTGGGATCGCGACCGCAGCGCCTGGAGCTGGGCGCACAGCGCGCCGCAGATGGGCTCGCTCTACCTCGACCCGAACGGCTTTCTGCAGGAAAACCTGAGCCCCGAAGCAATGGCGGATCCCCTCATCGGCGGCGCGACCGTCGGCCACGTGCACCTGCAAGTGGGTGACATCGAGACCGCCCGGCAGTTTTATGTCACCATTCTCGGCTTTGAGACGACGGTGGAGATGCCGGGTTCCGCGCTATTTGTCAGCGCGGGCGGTTACCACCATCACATGGGCATGAACGTGTGGAACTCGAAGGGCGCTGGCCCGCGCATCCCCGCCCTCGGGTTAGGGCGAGTGGACATCGCGGTGCCGGGTGCAGACGACGTCGGGGCGCTTCTTGAGCGAGCGAAGCAGCACGGCATCCCAGCCAGAGATGACGGCCGCAGCGTGAGTTTTGACGACCCGTGGGGAAGCGTCATCACCGTCACTCCCAGCGCGGCCTGACCGCCCGGAATTCGGTGGGCGGATCCCAGATGCTCGCGAGCGCATCGGCGATCCCGAAACGATCCGAGGTGTGCCCGTTGCACATCACGGCGATCACGGTGTGCCGGTCGGCAGACACCGCGAAGTCTGACACGAAGCCACCCATGCGGCCGGTGTGGGTGAGTCGGCCGTCCGGCTCGATATCCATCCCGGCGGCGTAGCGCTGGCCGTCATCACCCGCGACCGCGCCCACCGCGAAGTCGTCACCGATGATGGTGCCCGCTCGGTACTGGTCACCCCAGCGGGCCAGCTCCGACGGCGTGGTGATGACGCCGGTGTGACCGTACGAAGTCCAGCCCGCCTCCTGCAGCTGCAGGTCGTCGTCGTATGACAGCGCGATGTCTGGGGCGTGCAGCGTGGGGGCGACCACCATGTCGAGCCCGAGCGGGGTGAAGATGTTGGCGGCCAAAAACTGTGGCAGCGGCAGGCCGCTGACCCGACCCACCACCTCGGCGAGCAGCACGTAATTCGAGTTCGAGTACAAAAAGCCCTCGCCGGGCTCAAGCCGGGTCTCGCGCCTGATGGCATCGAGGGTGGTCTGCTGGTCGGCGGCCTGGGTGAAGCCGATGCCGACATCGTCGAGCTTCACCCAGTAGTCGGGAATCCGGCTGGTGTGATGCATCAACTGATCGAGGGTCACCACCCGGCCCCAGTCGGGCAGGCCATCCACGTAGTCGGCGATCGGGTCGGCGAGGCTGAGCCGCCGCTCGCGCTGCAGCATGAGGATCGCGGTCGCGGTGAACTGCTTCGAAATCGAGGCGATGTCGAACCGAGTCGTAATCGTGTCGGGGCTGCCGGTCGCAAGATCGGCTAGGCCACCAGCCCCCGCCCAGATCACACTGCCGTCGTGGGCCACCGCCGCGGAGCAGCCGGGCGCGGTGCTGGGCACGAGCGCCACGATGCTCTGTGCACTGGCCCGCACCCGCTCGGCGAACTGCCCAGGGATAGCCCGTGCGCGAGTGAGGAGCACGGCGCGCGGGGTGGGCGCCACAACGGGAGCGGCCGCACAGCCGACCAGCATCGCAAAAACGACGCTCAGTAGCAGTCCGGATGCGATGGCCCTCGATCGCACGATGAGCTAGCCGCCCAACCGTTCGTCGATCTCGCGCACGACCGGCCATGCGCCGTCGATATTGTTCGACAGCACCACGACATCCAACTCGTCTTCGAGATAGTGACGCAAAATTCCGGAGGCCCCGACATTGAGGCCATCCTTCGAGTACGACCGCACGGTGCCGTCCTCGTTCATGTCGAACTCGAGCCCCAGACCGTACATCGTCTCGTCATCGTGTTCCACCTGCGGCACGAAGAACTCTTCCGTGTATTCGGCGTCGAGCAACTCTCCGGCGCGCGCGGCCTGCAGGAATCGGATGAGGTCGGGCGCCGTCACGTGGGCACCGTCGGCGGGTGACCCGATGGGCGGGTAACTGTAGATGTTCGAGAACCAGCTGCCGGCGTCATCCCGGTCCCAGCCCTCGGCGATGCGGGGGGCCGCATCCCTGCGATCGTAGAAGCCCGAGTCGGTCATGCCCGCCTTGGTGAAAATCTCGTCGAAGACGTACTGGCGGTAGGGCACGCCGGTGACCTTCTCGAGCGCGAGCCCCGCCAGAATGTAGCCCGCGTTGCAGTAGCGGCACTCGACGCCGGGGTCTGCCAATGCCGGCTTCTGCACGAACTGCCCGAGGTAATCGGCCGTCTGCATGAGCGAATAGTTGGGGGTGGTGACGAACAGGTCGTCATAGTGTTCGCCCGCCTCCTCGTCCGCGTCGTCGGCGATGCCGCTGGTGTGGGTGAGCAGGTGCAGCAGGGTGACCGCTGGCGAAATCGTCGTGCCCTCGAGGTCGACGTAGTGGTGGATCGAGGTCTCGAGGTCGAGGTTTCCCAAGCCGACCTGCTGCAGTACCGCAACGCTCGTGAACAACTTCGTGATCGACGCCGAATCGAACCGCGTCTGAAGAGTGTTCGGGATGCCCCAGCGCCGGGTCGCAAGCCCACTCGCCGCCTCGTAAACCACGGTTGGCCCGCGCCTGATCAACACGACTCCGCTGAATTCTTGCTCGGCAAGAAAGGCGTCGAGGCCGAGGGTTTCCATGCCAAGAGCCTACTAATGCCGGGGCGACGGCGAACGACAGAACGGGCCTACGATCGATGCGTGAGAGTGCTGCGCCGGGTGAGTCGCCTCGCCATGCTGCCCACCGCGCCGGTGCTTCTGGTGCAGGGTCGGCGGCTTCGTCGCGAAACTCCCCGACTGCCGGATGCCGCGGCCCCCTGGTCGGGCTCAGTCGCCGGCCAAAATCCGCTGCGCCTACTCGTGCTCGGCGACTCCACGGCCGCCGGGGTGGGGGTCGCCAGTCAGGATGACGCGCTGCCCGGCAACCTCGCCCGCGAACTGTCCCGGCGTCTCAACCGCGGCGTGCGCTGGCGTGCGGTGGGCGAAAATGGCGGCACCGCGCGCGACCTCGTTCGGCGCTTCCTCGGCGATGCCACCAGCGAGCCGGCTGACCTGGTCTTTCTGAGTATCGGCGCCAACGATGCCCTGGGGCTGCGCTCGCGGGCGGGGTTCGTGAGCGACATCCGCACCGTCATCGCGGGGCTGCGGGAGGCCAGCCCGGAGGTGACGATCCTGATGTCGTCGCTGCCCGGTTTCTCGCAGTTCGTGCTGCTGCCCAACCCGCTGCGCTGGAACCTGTACCTGCACTCGACGAGCCTCGAAGCCGGGGCGCGGGCCGCGGTCGGGGGGATGGACGGCGTCTACATGTCGGCCCCGCCGCCCACCTATACCGAAGGGTTCTTCGCGAGCGACCTGTTTCACCCGAGCGCGTCGGGCTACCGCGACTGGGTCGACTTCGCGCTGGCCGATGAGGCCGGCCGCTCGGCGCTGACCCGCCTCGCAGGACGCCCCCACCTCGCGTGATCGGCACTCTCGCGTGATCGGCACCCTCCTTGAGTTGGTCGCAGCCATCCCCGGCGGTGAGCGGGTCATCGTCGCGATTGCCGGGGCCCCCGGCGCGGGAAAGTCGACGATCGCCGAACGGCTGGTCGCCGCACTGCCTGACGCAGTACTGCTGCCGATGGACGGCTTTCACCTCCCGCAGGCGATGCTGCGCGAGCTCGGGCGGCGCGATCGAATGGGTGCACCAGACACTTTTGACCTCGACGCGTTCCTGGCCGTCCTCGCCCAGATCAGGGCGGGGGATGCGGTCGACGCGCCCGGCTTCGACCGCGTGATCGAGGAGCCGGTGCCCGACGCTCTGCACATCGATGCGGCCATGGT
>JANXTJ010000030.1 GCA_025352485.1 Salinibacterium sp. | reverse complement strand
TAGAACTGGTTCGGCGAGTAATTTGCCACACAGGCGGCGGCGTTGACCGCCCGGGTGGAGTATTTGGTGCCCTGCGAGAGTCGGTCAAGGATCGAGATCGGGTGAATCTCTACGGTCGCTCCGTTGTTGGCCATCAGGCTGGAAATGTAGCCGCCGCTGGTCTTCTCGAACTGTCCGCAGATCGGGCACAGGTAGTCGACGTACATCTGGATGTCGAGAACGCCCTTCGCGGTGTTCGGCACGTTGGCGATCGGGGCATCCCCGGCCTTCAACGCCGACGTTTCGAGTGCGATATTGCCCTGGCTGATGTGGATGCCGTCGCTGGCCATATTTGCCGGCCCCGGCCCTTCCGGCTTGATCGAGCTCACCAGCAGGCCGGCCACGATTGCGACGATCGCCAGCAACGCAAGAATGATGCCACCCTGAAGCAGAACCCGCGTGCGACGGTCCTTCTTCTTCTGCTCGTCACGCAAGACCTTGGCCTTCTCGCGTGCCGCCTCGCGACGGTCGTTCTTCGAGACTCCGTTGCCGGAAGCGTTGCTCACTCGAACCTCATCTTTTGTGGCTCCTCCCGGGCGCGCAGTCATCGGAATCGAATCCCGGCCGGGGGAGAAAAGTTGCAGCGACGACTCGGGTGTGTGAGTGCGCCTAGGGAATCCTAGGAGTGATGTCTGGGAATTACCCAACCGGGGGCTGGACGCTCGTGCCCGCCCGATGGACATTTGACCCCCGACATTTGCCTGACCAAAGTGCCATACTGACAATTGGCGGTCTTGACCGTCGTCCATTCACTACGGATCGTCCGGCACGTACCTGCCGGTGAAGGAGCATTAATAGTCATGGCATCAGTAACGTTCGATAAAGCAACCCGCCTCTACCCGGGTTCCACCCGGCCCGCTGTTGACCAGCTCGACCTGTCTGTCGCAGACGGCGAGTTTCTGGTTCTGGTCGGCCCGTCCGGCTGCGGAAAATCCACCAGCCTGCGCATGCTCGCCGGCCTCGAAGAGGTCAACGAGGGCAACATCCTTATCGGCGATCGCAACGTCACCGACGTTCCGCCGAAAGACCGCGACATCGCAATGGTCTTCCAGAACTACGCGCTCTACCCGCACATGACGGTGGCCGAGAACATGGGCTTCGCCCTCAAGATCGCCGGCGTCAACAAAGACGAGCGTGCGACCCGCGTACTGGAGGCCGCAAAGCTGCTCGACCTTGAGCCCTACCTCGGCCGCAAGCCGAAGGCGCTCTCCGGTGGCCAGCGCCAGCGCGTTGCCATGGGCCGAGCCATTGTTCGCCAACCCCAGGTCTTCCTGATGGATGAGCCGCTGTCGAACCTCGACGCGAAGCTGCGCGTGCAGACCCGTACGCAGATCGCATCGCTGCAGCGCCGGCTCGGAGTCACCACGGTCTACGTCACCCACGACCAGACCGAGGCGCTCACCATGGGCGACCGCATCGCGGTGCTGAAGGATGGCGTGCTGCAGCAGGTGGGCACCCCCCGGGACCTGTACGAGTCCCCGCAGAACGTCTTTGTGGCCGGATTCATTGGCAGCCCCGCGATGAACCTGTTCGACGCGGACGTGGTGGATGGCGGCCTTAGGTTCGGCACCGCCGTCGCGAAGGTCGACCGCGAGACCCTCTCCGGCACGTCCGCGAAGAAGGTCACCATCGGCATCCGCCCGGAAGATGTCACGATCGCCCAGAGCGGCGAAGGCCTGCCGGTGACGGTCGACCTGGTGGAAGAGCTCGGGGCAGACGGCTACCTGTACGGTCACACCGAGGTCGACTCCCAGCGCGTCGACATCGTCGTGCGCGTCGATGGTCGCTCGCACCCGTCGGCCGGCGACAAGGTCTTCATCACCCCGCAGCCCGACCACATCCACGTGTTCGACACAGAGTCGGGCTTGCGTCTCAGCAAGAAAGTAGCCGCAGCGGTCTAACCCTCGCGCGGCAATTCGGGCCCGTCACGGCAACGTGGCGGGCCCCTCTCGATAGGCGGACCATGCAATGAGCGGCTCACTGAACATCACCGCGGCAACGGTCGACCCCGCGTTACTCGACCTCCCGTGGGCCGTCCCGCTGGAACTGTGGCCGGAAAGCAGCATCGCGACCCTGCCCAAGGGAATCTCCCGACACCTGGTGCGGTTTGTGAACCTGAGCGGCTATGTGGTGGCCATCAAGGAGACCTCAACAGAGCTTGCCAAACGCGAGTACGACATGCTGCGCAACCTGCAGCGCCTGGATATCCCCTGCGTCGACCCCGTCGCCTTCATCACCAATCGGTCTTCGAGCAAGGGCGAAGCGCTCGACTCGGTGCTTGTCACTCGCCACCTGCGCTTTTCACTGCCCTATCGCGCTCTCTATTCGCAGAGCCTCCGCCCCGAAACGGCAACCCGTCTCATCGATGCGCTCGCCGTACTTCTGGTGCGGCTGCACATGGTCGGGTTTTTTTGGGGGGATGTCTCGCTCTCGAACACCCTGTTCCTGCGGGATGCCGGCGCGTTCGCCGCCCACCTCGTGGATGCAGAGACCGGCCAGCTCTACGACGGGCTCTCCAACGGCCAGCGCGAGAATGACCTCGAGATTGCGCGCATCAACATCGCGGGCGAGCTGCTCGACCTGCAGGCCGGCGGGCGGCTCGACGAAGACGTCGACGCCGTCGAGATTAGTAACCGCATCGTCGCGCAGTATCGCACCCTCTGGAAGGAGCTCACGGCATCCGAAGAATTCGATCAATCGGAACGCTGGCGCATCAACCAGCGGGTCGAACGCCTCAACAACCTCGGTTTCGATATCGAGGAATTGGCGATCAAGACCGATGAGACCGGAGCCCAAGTACGGATCCAGCCGAAGGTCGTCGATGCCGGCCACCACTCCCGCCGGCTACTGCGGCTCACCGGACTCGACGCGCAAGAGAACCAGGCAAGGCGGCTGCTCAACGACTTGGACTCATATCGCGCGGCCTTCGATAAGCAGTCACTCGACGAAGAGGTGGTCGCCCACGAGTGGGCGGCGCGTGTGTTCGAGCCGGTGATCCGGGCGATCCCGCGCGAGCTCAAGGGCAAACTCGAGCCCGCGGAAATATTTCACCAACTGCTCGACCACCGCTGGTATCTGTCACAAAACGAGAGCCGCGACGTGCCCCTCGCCGAAGCCGTCTCCAGCTACGTCGACACCGTTTTGCGGCATCGTCGCGACGAGGCGACCATCATCGACCCGCCCACCGGTATGTTCACCGCGCCGATCTCCATCATTGAGGCCGACGCCGCCGAAGACGACTGGCGCTCGAAAGTCTGACCGCCGTCGTGCCCCGCCGAGGCCCAGCCCGATCTACTTCTTGCCGGCGTTCTTTGCAGCAGCGCGCAGCCGGGAGATCTCGTAGAGCGTGACACTCGCGGCGATGCCGGCATTGAGCGACTCGGTGGTTGCCTGAATCGGGATCGACACCACGGCATCGCAGTTTTCGGTCACGAGCCGCGACAGGCCTTTGCCTTCGCTGCCCACCACAACAAGCACGGGCTCTTTCGCGAGCTGGAGGTCGGGCAGCGACACCTCGCCGGCGCCGTCGAGGCCGAGCACGAACACGCCGCGCTCCTTATAGGCCTTGATCGTCTGGGTGAGGTTGCTCGCCATCGCCACCGGGGTGCGCGCGGCGGCGCCCGCCGACGTCTTCCAAGCCGATGCTGTGAGGCCGACCGAACGACGCTGCGGCACGATCACGCCGTGGCCGCCGAACGCCGCCACCGACCGGATAATTGCGCCAAGGTTGCGCGGATCGGTAATGCCATCCAGCGCCACCAAGAGCGGCACCTGACCGCGAGAAATGAGCTTCTCGAGCAGTTCCATCGGGTGCGCGTACTCGTAGGGCGGAACCTTCAGCGCGACCCCCTGATGCACGGAGTCGAAGCCGGCAAGGCGATCCAGCTCTGGGCGCATGACCTCCAGCACCGGGATGCCGCGGCCGTTGGCAATCGACAGGATTTCTTTCACGCGGTCGTCGAACTCGATCCGTGACGCCATGTACAGCGTCGTGACCGGGATCTTGGCACGCAGGGCTTCGAGCACGGAGTTGCGCCCCGTGACCATTTCCGACTCGTCCGAGGTCTTGGGGCTGCGGCCGGCCGAACGCGTCGGGCGTGCCGTCGCGTCGGCGACGGGCTTCTTGCGCCCGCCCGATGCTTCGAAGCGCACGGCGGCGGCCTTGCGCTTTCCGGCCGGGTGGTACGGGCGGTCGACGGCCTTCGGCGTGGGCTTCTTGCCCTCGAGGGCCTGACGGCCCTGGCCACCCGATCCGACCTGGGGGCCCTTGCGGGCTTTTCGCACGGCGCCCGCGCGGGGCTTGTTGCCTGGGTTCTTCACTGTCGCTCCTTCGCGGAGCGCTGTGAAATCACAGCACGCTCCAATGGGATCCGGACGGGCTGTCCTCGATCGAGATCCCCGCAGCGGATAGTTCATCACGAATTCGGTCGGCCGCGCTGAAATCCTTGGCGGCGCGGGCCGCATTGCGGTCGGCGATGAGGCTTTCCACGAGGGATCCGAGGGCGCGTTCGGCCGGAACGGAGCCGCCGCCACGCCACTTCGGCGAGAGCGGGTTGATGCCCAGCACCTCGCTCATAGCCAGAACATGGCCACGAGCGATGGCGAGAGCCGGAAGATCCTCGTTGTCGAGGGCAGCGTTTCCGGCGCGCACCGTGTCGTGCAGGACGGCGAGTGCCTGCGGCACCGCGAGGTCGTCATCCATCGCCTCGCCGAACGCGACCGGCACGATTTCGACCCCGCTACCGGCAAACCTGGTGCCATCGAGCCTGCGGTCGGCGCGACCGAGGAACACCTCGATGCGCTCGAGGGCCGCCTCCGCTTCGAGCAGCGCGCCGTCGTGGTAGTCGATGGTCGAGCGATAGTGCGCACTGCCGAGGTAGTACCGCACGACGAGGGGCCGAGCCTGTGCCAAAAACTCGGCGGCGTAAATGGAGTTACCGAGCGACTTCGACATCTTCTGGCCGTTGATGTTGACCAGCCCGTTGTGCACCCAGAAAGTGGCGAAGGCATCGCCCGCCGCGCCGGATTGGGCGAGTTCGTTTTCGTGGTGCGGAAAGCGCAGGTCGAGTCCGCCGCCGTGAATGTCGAAGGCGACCCCGAGATAGCGGCGCGCCATTGCCGAGCACTCGACGTGCCATCCCGGGCGACCCCGACCCCACGGCGACGGCCATGCGGCCGAGCCGGGTTCGGTCGGCTTGTGGCCCTTCCAGAGGGCAAAGTCGCGGGGGTTTCGTTTTGCTCTGGGGTCGGCATCGGCAGCCGCCACCATCTCGTCGGGCTGCTGGCGGGTCAGCTGACCGTAATCCGGCCAGCTCGCGGTGTCGAAGTAAACGTCGCCGGAATCGTCTGCTGCCGGGTAGGCGTGGCCGCGATCTATGAGGTCGGCGATGAGGTCGCGCATCTCGGCGATGGATGCCGTAGCGCGCGGTTCGTAGGTCGGCGCGAGCACTCCGATGGCCGAGTATGCCGCGCTGAACTCCAGCTCGACACGGTAAGCGAGCGCCCACCACTGTTCCGTGGAGCCGAGGGCGGCGGCATCCAGAATTTTGTCGTCGATGTCGGTGACGTTGCGCACCAGCGTGACGGCATATCCGCGGTAGCTGAGCCAGCGGCGCCACAGGTCGTAGACCAGGGCTGAGCGCAGGTGCCCGATGTGCGGACTCGATTGCACGGTGGGCCCGCAGACGTACAGGCTCGCCGCTCCATCGACCAGCGGCACGAAGTCGGTGCTGGCTTGTGCCCGGGAATCATAGAGGCGCACTGTCACCGCTCAAGTTTAGCGGCGCACGCCGCGCGTCGCCGGAGGTAACGCGCGCCGGCTCAGTCCACCAGGAGCAGCAACGCCGTGGCGACGACCGCGACGCCCTCGCCTTTGCCGGTGAAACCGAGGCCGTCGGATGTCGTGGCCGAGACGCTCACCGGAGCCCCGACCACCGCGGACAGGTGCTGTTCGATCTCGACCCGCCTGGCCCCGAGGCGCGGGGTGTTGGCGACCAGCTGCACGGAGACGTTGCCGATCGCGTAGCCGGCCCCGACCACCAGGGCGACGGTCGCGCGCAGAAACACCTCCCCGTGGGCCCCGGCGAACTGCGGGTCGGCCGTGCCAAACCGGCCCCCCATGTCTCCGAGTCCTGCGGCCGACAGCAGGGCATCGCAGATGGCGTGGCTGAGGGCGTCGCCGTCGGAGTGGCCAGAAAGCCCCACCTCGTCCGGCCAGTACAGGCCGCCGAGCCAGAGGGGCTCCGCCGCGTCATAGGCGTGCACGTCGATGCCGACCCCTGTGCGCATGGCTGCGGTCGCCCCGAGCAGATTTTCGGCCCGACGCAGATCCCAGGGCGTGGTGATCTTGAACGCGATCGCCTCACCCGTTGTCACCGACACGGTGTAGCCAGCGGCGGCAAAGAGCGCCGCGTCATCGGTGTACTCGACGATCGCCAACGTATTGGCCGCTTCGAACGCGGCCCGCGGAAACCCCTGCGGGGTTTGAACGTGCACGAGATCGCTGCGGTCGACGGTCGCGAGCACTCTGGCATCCGCATCAATGCGCTTGATGGTGTCGCTGACCGGCAGGCTCGGCACGACACCGCTACCGCTACTCTCCACCGCCCGAGTCACGCGATCGAACAGTGCCGATGGAGCGAGCGCACGGGCGGCGTCATGCACCATCACGATTTCGACCGCAGGATGCAGCGCCGCCAGCCCGGCGGCCACCGACGCCTGACGGCTGTCGCCGCCCACCACAACGCTCACGTACTCGGAAGCCAGCCGTTCGGCGATCGCCCGCGCGGCCGCGAGATGGCTGGCCGGCGCGACCACCACCACCTGCGCGGGCCGCTCGGCGCCGAGCACCCCCTCGAGCGCACGCTCCAACAGCGTGCGGCCGCGTAGCTCGACGAACGCCTTGGGCACACCCGCGCCCAGCCGCGCGCCCATTCCCGCGGCGACGACGACGACGCCGACAGTAGGTTCAGACATGAATCTCCCGAAGATAGAGGAGGCCGTGGGGCCTAGGACGCCAGAACTTCGTCGAGCAGTATCGACGCGTTATCTTCGTCAGTTTTCTCGGCCAACGCCAACTCGGAGATCAGGATTTGGCGAGCCTTTGCCAGCATGCGCTTCTCGCCCGCGGAGAGACCGCGATCCTGGTCTCGGCGCCACAGATCGCGCACGACCTCGGAGACCTTAATCACATCGCCGGAGGCAAGCTTCTCGAGGTTCGCCTTGTAGCGGCGCGACCAGTTGGTCGGCTCCTCGGTGAACGGGGCCCGAAGCACGTCGAAGACCTTGTCGAGGCCCTCCCTGCCAATGACATCGCGCACGCCAACGAGGTCGACATTCTCGGCGGGAACTTCGATCGTCAGGTCACCCTGGTTGACGCGAAGTTTGAGGTAAAGCTTCTCTTCGCCCTTGATGATGCGGGTCTTTACCTCCGAAATGGTGGCCGCGCCGTGGTGGGGATAAACCACCGTTTCGCCGACCTCAAACAACATGACGGGTTCCCCTTCGAAGAGGACAACTTTACCACGAGGGCCCCTAAGTAAGGCTTGCCTAACTCCACCGGTAGGGGCGCGGGTCGGTAAGCTAAAGCAGTGATTACACGCACCCTGCTTGCCCGTTCAGCGGCATCCGTGGTCCTGGCTGGAGCATTGCTCGTCGGCACCGCGGGCTGCACATTCGTGTCGAAGCAGGCCACCCTCATTCAATACGACCCCAGCGACGGCATCGGGGCGACCGTCGGTGACGTCAAGCTGAGCAACGTGATCGCGCTGGCTAGCCACGACGGCAAGGCATTCAGCCTGCTCGTCACGTTCTTCAACTCCGGCTTGGCGCCCGCCACGGTCACTCTGCAGTTCGAATCCGGCGGTGAAAAAACGACCGTCACGGAGTTGCTGGGCGCTCGCCAGACGCTGTCCTTCGGCAACAAGGTCGGGGAGCCCCAGATCATCATCCTGAACCCCGGCGTTAAAACCGGGGCACTTTTCCCGGTCTACGTGCAGACCGGTGCCGTGCCCGGCCAGCAACTGCTGGTGCCGGTGCTGCCCGCCGACGCTCCCCCTTACGACGCGCTCAAGCCACCGGAGGTGCTGCGCAAGCCGGTGCCGACGGCGAGTTCCACTGCCGGCTCGACAGCCACCCCTACCCCCCAGCCGACGGCAACGACCGCCCCGTAGTTCGGGCCACGCGGCTCAGGCCACGCCGCTCAGGCCGCGAAAGTAGCTCAGGCCTCGAAGCGGTACCCGAGCCCACGCACGGTCACGAGCATTGTCGGGTCTGAGGGTGCCTTCTCGATCTTCGAGCGGATGCGCTTGATGTGCACATCGAGGGTCTTGGTGTCGCCAAAATAGTCGGCACCCCACACCCGGTCGATGAGCTGCCCCCGGGTGAGCACCCGCCCGGAATTCCGCAGCAATAACTCGAGCAGTTCAAACTCTTTGAGCGGCATCGCCACCTCGGCGCCGCCCACCGCGACGGTGTGGCGCTCGATGTCCATGCGCACGGTCCCGGCCTCCAGGATCGACTCGTGCACGTCATCCGTATCAGTGCGACGGCGCAAGACCGCACGCATCCGGGCGAGTAGCTCTCTGGTCGAGTACGGCTTCGTGACGTAGTCGTCTGCACCCAGCTCGAGCCCGACGACGATGTCGACCTCACTGTCTTTGGCCGTCAGCATAATAATGGGCACGCTGGAGCGCGTGCGCAGCTCGCGGCAGACCTCGGTGCCCGACAGGCCGGGCAGCATCAGGTCGAGCAACACGAGATCGGCACCGTGCCGGTCGAACTCCGCGATGGCGGCAAGACCGTCGTCGGCAATCGTGGTCTCGTAGCCTTCGCGACCGAGCAGGTAGGCCAGCGGCTCGCTCAACGACTTCTCGTCTTCAACGATGAGGATTCGGGTCATGTTGCGTTTTTTTCCATAACTACTCAGGTTCCTAGGGATGCTGCTGCGGTGCGGGACGCCTCGGGCAGCCTAATGGTGAAGGTGGATCCGTTGCCCGGTTGCGACCAGACCCTGATGTCGCCGCCGTGATTCTGCACGACGTGCTTCACAATGCTCAAACCGAGGCCGGTACCGCCGGTATGCCTGCTGCGGGCGGGGTCCGTGCGGAAGAATCGCTCGAAGACCCTGTCGTGATCTTCGTCGGGGATGCCGACGCCCTGATCGGTGACCGCGATCTCGACGATGCCGGCGTTGTGGCTGACCCCTACCCCGACGCGGGAACCCTTCGGCGAGTACTGGATCGCGTTCGAGATCAGGTTGTGCAACGCGGTCGCCAGTAGTGTCTCGTCGCCGTAGACCTCCGCCCCGGCATCCCCTCCGCTGGCGAGCTGCACCTTGTTGGCTTCGGCGGCAACGCGATTCTGGTCGATGGCGAGGGCGACCACGTGGTCGATGTCGACGAGCTCGGCGCTGGTCAGGGCATCCGTCGCCTGCAGTCGAGAGAGTTCGATGATCTCCTGCGTGATGCGAGCCAGCCGCTCCGACTCTTTGGTCAGGCGCTTGGCAAAGCGGCGCACCTGCTCGGGGTCGTCAGAGGCGCTGGCCATGGCTTCGGCGAGAAGGCCAACGGCGCCGATCGGCGTCTTGAGCTCGTGGCTGATGTTGGCGACGAAGTCTCGGCGCGCCTCGTCAAGCCGGTACGACTCGGTGCGGTCCTCTGCCAAGAGCAGAATGTAGCGGGCACCGAGGCGAGCGACCCGCACAAAGAGGTAGATGTTTGCTTCACCGATCGGGCCTCGGGTGAGATGAATCTCCTCCGTGATCGGGTCGCCGTTGCGACGAACCTGATCGACGAGCGCAATCAGCTCGGGATGCACGAGCGCCTGGTTCCACACCAGACCGAAGGCCAACGCTCCTGGCGATGCCTTCACCACGTTGTTCGACGGGTCGAGGACAACCCCGGCCGACTCGAGTGCGTCGATGACCTGGTCAACCCCGTCGGGGACCTCGGAACTCACGATCTCGACGGCACGCTGCCCACGACGAGCGGCAAGGGCGACGATCGCAAAAACTCCGGCGCCGAGGATAACCCCGAACACCAAGGCGGTAGGCACCAGCCACGCGGAGTCCATAGCGACTAGATTAGTTACAACTTGCGGCTTAGCCACGATGCACCGTTCTACCGGACGCTGCACTTTGCCTGACGTTCAGATGAGCAACCCCGGTTGTTTACCTCACGCAGGCAGTGTGAGCCTGAACCGTGCGGGCTTGCTATGCCCGTAACGAAGGGATTTGGTTAAACGTGCGCGAAGTATTCCAGCAGGAACTGCGCGAGGTGCAAGACCGCCTCGTCGAGATCTCGACCCTCGTGGCGACATCGATCGAGCACGCGACGCTCGCCTTCAACGAATCGAACGTGTCACTGGCCGAAACGGTCATCGCCGACGACAACAAGATCGACACGGCAGCCCGCGAACTAGACGAACTGGCCATCAACATCCTCGCCCGCCAGCAACCGGTGGCTCGCGACCTGCGTATCGTCGTTTCGGCCCTGCGCATCTCGTCGTCGCTGGAGCGCATGGGCGACATGGCTGAGCACATCGCCCAGCTGGCGCGCTACCGCTTCCCCGACAAAGTGGTCCCCAAGTCGCTGCGCCCCACCTTTGCCTCGCTCGGCGAACTCGACGTGGCGATCGCCCGCAAACTGGTGGAGCTTCTGAAGACCGAAGACGTCAAGCTTGCGGAAGAAATCCGCAATGATGACGACAAGATCGACGCTCTGCACCTCTCGGTGTTCGACAAGGTGCTGGGCGAGACGTGGAAGGGCGCAGCGGTCGACACCGTGGATGCCACGCTCGCGTCGCGCTATCACGAGCGTTTCGCCGATCACGCGGTGTCTATCGCGAAAAAGGTGCAGTACCTCGCGACCGGCGACTGGACCCCCACCAACTCGTAGCGGCTTTACCGGCGCACCACTTTTTGCGCCGCGCTGGCTCGAGCTGCCCGCTACTTTTTCGCGCCCTGCGCTGCCACCGCCGCGGCCCCAGCTACCGCGGCGTCCGGATCGAGGTACCTGCCCGCACCAATCGGCGCGAAAGCGTCATCCAACTCGTAGACCAGCGGGATGCCGGTGGGAATGTTGAGCTCTGCAATAGCGTCGTCGCCGATGCCGTCGAGGTGTTTGACGAGGGCACGCAACGAGTTGCCGTGCGCCGTGACCAAGACCGTCTGGCCAGAGGCGAGCGCGGGGACGATGTCTGACTCCCAGTAGGGCAGCATCCTGTCGATCACAATTTTGAGGCTCTCGGTGCGCGGAATTTCGCCGTCGATGCCGCGGTAACGCTCGTCGTGCACCTGGCTGTACTCGGCATCGTCATCGAGCGGGGGCGGCGGCACGTCGAAGCTGCGGCGCCACTGCATGAACTTCTCTTCGCCGTACTTCTGTAGGGTCTCCGCCTTATCGAGGCCCTGCAGCGCACCATAGTGGCGCTCGTTGAGGCGCCAGCTGCGGTGCACCGGAATCCAGGCCCGGTCGGCGGCGTCGAGGGCAATGTTTGCGGTGTCGATCGCACGGGTCAGCAGGCTTGTGTAGAGCACATCGGGGGTGAGGCCGGATGCCTTGAGCAGCTCGCCCGCGCGCTTCGCCTCGGCCTCGCCCTGCTCGCTCAACCGCACGTCGACCCAGCCGGTAAACAGATTCTTCTGGTTCCAGTCGGAGTTGCCGTGGCGCAAAAGAATGAGCGTGTGGGTCATTCCTCAAGAGTACCGACGCTAGCGGTGGCGATCTCGCACCCGGCTGGCTCCCCGGCTCCGCACCCGCCTGCGCCCAATACCGGCAGAATGACAGGATGCCCAGCACACCAGCCCGCGGACGCAGCGCGACGGTCGGCCAGGTCACCCGCGGCACCACCGGCACCAACCGGCTGCGCCGCATCGACCGGTGGATCGCACAACTGCCCACCTTGCGCCACGCGGCGATACCGCTCGTGGTCGATCTGGGCTACGGCGAATCTGCCACCACCACGCTCGAACTGCACGAGCGCCTGACGCGGGTGCGGCCGCAGGTGCGGGTGGTAGGCATCGAGATCTCGCCGGCGCGGGTTGCGCTGGCATCGCTATCCGAACGGCCGGGGGTGAGTTTTCGGCTGGGCGGGTTCGAGGTGCCCGGCGAGCAGCCCACCGTGATCAGGGCACTCAACGTGTTGCGGCAGTACCCGGAGGGTGACGTGGTCGACGCCTGGCGCCTGCTGGTCTCGCGCCTGCAGAGCGGCGGCGTGCTCGTCGAGGGCACCTGCAACGAGGTCGGGCGGGTGGCCAGCTGGGTGGATGTCGCGGCCGCCGGCCCCGTCTCCTTCACGATCAGCCTGCGCCTCGCCGCCCTCGACCGCCCGTCAATCGTTGCGGAGCGACTACCCAAGGTGTTGATCCACCGAAACGTGGAGGGTGAAGCGATCCATCGTTTCCTGGCCGACCTCGACAAATTCTGGGCCATCCACTCCCCGCTATCGGTTTACTCCCCCGCGCAGCGTTGGGTCGCTGTCGCCGAGTCGATGCGCGAAATGGGTTGGCCGGTGATCGGAACGAAACGGCGCTGGCGGCTCGGCGAGCTCACCGTGCGCTGGGCTGCGGTCGCGCCGCAAGACTTCCGCTGGTGAATCGGGGTTACGGCAGCAGCCCGGCCCGGCGGGCTAGCTGCACCGCCTGAAACCGGCTGTGTGCTCCGAGCTTCGTCATCGCCGTGCCGAGGTAGGCCTTGACAGTCGAATCGGCGAGCTGAAGGGCGCGAGCTATTTCAGCGTTAGAGGTTCCGATGGCGACGTAGCCGAGCACGTCGAGCTCGCGCGGGGCGAGCGTGATCCGTGAGGCTAGGGTGATCGGGATACCCCCGAGGGCGGAAAGCCGACTCTCGACGCCGGTGATGCGTGCCCGAAGGGCCGGATCGTGTGTGACGCTGCTCGCTATTCCGCGCAACTCAGCCACTCCCTCTCGTACTTCCGCCAGCTGTGCAGGATTGAGTCCGGGCGGGCCGTCGTCGAGGTGTTGACGCAGCGCCATCAGCCTGCGCTCGACCTCCTCGCGCACCGCAAGCTCGGTAGCAAGCTCCTGCGCGACCCGAATCGCCGGTGCGGCAAGAACGCTGCCGAGGGTCGCCTCACCATGGTGAACACCGCCGTAAATGACCCCTCGCGGCACGCGGTCGACGATCACCGGCACCGCCATGAGGTACCGGATGCCCTCGCTCAGCACGGCCGCGTCGTAGTCGTGGGTGATGTTCCGCGAGGCCTCATAGTCTGAGGTAATTCGGGGGCGGGATTCACTGATCGCCCGACCCCCCAATCCCCGGTCGGTTTCTACCCGCAGACCGGTAAGACTGTCGCGACGGTTTCCGACCAGGGTCGAAATAGTCACAGCCCCCCTGCTGACAAAGCCTCCGAACGCGATCGGAAAGTGGCCACAGACCGAGAGCTTGAGTACGGCGGCGCGGAGCAGATCCTCGTCGCTTGTCGCCTCGAGTGACCTCATTGCCATACCAACTTTCGGTGGTATTGAACCACTGGC
>JANXTJ010000208.1 GCA_025352485.1 Salinibacterium sp. | reverse complement strand
CCGATTTACGGTCGGGAACCGCGAACAACCCATCTGATGGGTGTTCACCATTCGCTTAGGCGGCGCGGTGAATCAGCCATCAGGTGCGTGTTGTCCGCGAAACGATTGATAAATCAATATTGTTTCGGCGGCCATAGCGAGAGGGAAACGCCCGGTCACATTCCGAACCCGGAAGCTAAGACTCTCTGCGCCGATGGTACTGCAAGGGGGACCTTGTGGGAGAGTAGGACACCGCCGGACTTCTTTGTAAAGTGGCCACCCCAGCTGTTGAAAAACAGCTTGGGGTGGCTATTTTGCGTTAAGTCCCATCCAGAACCAGGAGCTCAAGTGAGTGATTCGTCAGGCAACGACGACCGTCGCGACGGTAGGCCGCACGGGGAACGTTCATCCGACCGAGCCGGAGATCGTCCGACCGGTGGGCGCCCTGGAGCGGGCCGGCCCAATGAGGGTCGCCCGTCCCGTGGCAAGCCCGCAGACGGTGCGCCCGCGCGCGGAAATCCCGCCGCTCGTCGGCCGGGAGACCGCAATTCTTCCGCTGGTAAACCGGCCTGGAAGAAAGACGACGGGGGGGCATCCGGCAGACCGCCGCGTCCGTCCAGCAGCCGCGACGGTAAGCCGGACGAGAAACGGCTGTGGACCAAGGGCGGCGCCCCTGCCAGGAACGACCGCGATTCCAGCGAGCGGGAAACTCCCGAAGATCGCGACCCTTTTGGTACCAGGTCGGTGCGTTCACGCCACGATGACCCCGAGATCCCGGACGACGTGAGCCCCAAGGAGCTCGACCGGGTCGCGCTCAACGAACTCAAGACGCTCAGTAAGGAAAACGCAGAGGGCGTCGCGCAGCATCTGGTGATGGCGGCGCGCCTCATCAACGAAAATCCGGCTCTGGCGCACCAACACGCCATCTCGGCCGCCCGGCGTGCTGGCCGAATTGGCGTCGTGCGCGAGACTCTGGCGATCACGGCATATGCCACGGAGGACTACGCGCTCGCTCTGCGCGAGCTGCGCACCTATCGGCGAATCACCGGTCGCGACGACCAGCTGCCGATGATGGTCGACAGTGAGCGGGGCTTAGGGCGGCCCGAGCGGGCGCTTGAGCTCGGGCGATCCGTCGCACGCGCGTCACTGCCGGTGCCCGTTCAGGTCGAGCTCGCTATTGCGATGTCGGGCGCGCGGCTGGATCTCGGGCATCCCGAGGCGGCGCTAGCCGAGCTCGAGATCGCACAGCTTGACCCCACGAAGGCGTACTCCTATAGTCCAGGGTTGTTCGACGCCTACGCGACCGTGCTCGAGGAATTGGGTCGTGCCGCGGAAGCGCAAACCTGGTTCACGCGCGCAGAGATTGCCGCGGATGCCCTCGAGGAGGGTGACGCGGAAGACGACATGATCGAGGTCGTCGAAGAGGACGTCCCCGATGAAGAGATGGTGGATGGGGTCGTCGATGAGGAAACTCTGGAATCGGGTGCCGGCGATGACTCCGGCGATGGAGGACGTGCCGACCGTGAGCACTGACACGCCGCTGGCGGGCGTCGACGTCGTGTTGGCCGACCTCGACGGCGTTGTCTATCGAGGTCACCTCGCTATCCCATATGCCGTCGAGAGCATAAATGCGATTCCCGACTCGATTCGCGTCGGCTACATCACCAATAACGCCTCGCGCACCGACGCCTCGGTCGCCGAGCACCTTTCCGGGCTCGGGCTGCGTGTGCTCGCCGATGACGTGGTGACCTCGCCGCAGGCCGCCATCCGGTTACTGATCGAGCTAGTGCCAGCAGGCTCCACCATTCTGGTGGTTGGTGGTGACGGGCTGACCAGCGTGGTGGCAGCCGCTGGCTTTGTGGTGACGCGTTCGGCGCTCGATTCGCCGGCAGCGGTGATCCAGGGTTTCGCGCCAGAGGTGGGCTGGACGCAGCTTGCCGAGGCGGCTTACGCGCTGCAGGCCGGCGGCGCAGAGATGCCGTGGGTGGCTACGAACACCGACTGGACGATTCCGCAGGCTCGGGGAACCGCACCGGGCAACGGCACGCTGGTCTCGGCGGTGCACACGGCGGTCGGGCGACTGCCGGTCGTTGCTGGCAAGCCAGAAGCCGCCATTTTCCAGGAGGCGATGACGCGCTTTGGCGCGACGAGCGCGATCATGGTCGGCGATCGGCTGGACACCGACATTCTCGGTGCAAACCGAGCCGGGATACCGTCGGCGATGGTGCTCACCGGGGTCGACCAGGCCAAGCAAATTTTGGCGGCCCCCGCCGAGGAGCGACCGCGCTACATCCTGGAGGACTTGCGCGACCTGCACGAGCCGTACCCGGCCACCGTGGAATCCACTGACGGCGATGTGGTCGTCACGACCGTGGGGGAGTCGGTCGTGCGTCGCACCGGCTCGGTGCTTGTGGTCGCGGCATCCGGCTCGAAGATCGACCTGCTGCGCGCGGGGGCTGCGGCGATCTGGAACTCAGGGAGGCCGATCTACGCCCTCGACGTGCCGCCCGAACTATATTCGTGACCATGAGTGATGCGACAGCAGGGGAGTCGGGCGAGGGCGGCCCGCGGAGTGCGGAGCCGCGCAGCGAGGCGGATGCCCTGCTCTCGCGGCTGCGCGTGATCGAAGATCAGCCGCTCGAGGCGAGGGCCGCGGCGTTCACGCAACTGCACGACGAGTTGCAGCATCGGCTCGAGGGCGGCGACGTCTCCGGCTCCCATGGCTGAGTCACGGCTCGACGCGGCAATGGCGGCGCGAGGCATCGCGCGTGCCCGCACCCACGCCGCCACGCTCATCGCCGACGGGCTAGTGACTGTCGACGGCGCGCCCGTTGTCAAGCCGTC
>JANXTJ010000313.1 GCA_025352485.1 Salinibacterium sp. | reverse complement strand
AGCGCATCCTGAGCCGGGTCGATAGATATGCCGACCTTGAACCCGCGCTCCTCGGCCGGGTCGAAGAACTCATCGACTTCGTCGCCGGCTAGCACGGTCTCGTCCAGACCCGGTTTCGTCAGACTCGAATCAGGTCGCTCGGGGGGCGCCGAAAGACATGGTGGCGGATGCCAGCCCGGCAAAGACCTCTACCCGGTCGGGAGCGGCGATCGTAGTCACCTCGTAGTCGGCCCCGCGCCGTTCGATGAACCCAAGGATCGCGCGGGAATCGGTCTCGAGGAATCGACGATCGCAGACCCGCCATTCCGTCATGGAGATCAGATCGAGCCGAATGTCGACGGTTTCCGGTTCGCCTGCGGGGACCTCTGACATGGCGTAATTGATTTTGCGCGCGAGCATCACATACCTCCTTGGATGAAGCGATTTCATTCTAGGCAGCACCCCCGGTGGCCTCCGAGGGCTTGCGTCGCGCGCGTGCTCCCTGTAGCCGCGCGAAAGAACCGGGCTATATCCGGGCGAATACGTCGTCTAGCGTGACCGGAATGAGCCCGCGAGCTCGGATGATGCCCACGATTTCGTCGAAGTGTCTCGTAACTGTCGCGTGGTTGGCCAGCTGCAGCTGCTGTCACCCCGAAGGCGGATAGAACGACTCGTCTATGCACGCGCTCACCGTACTAGTGCGGATGCATGTAGTGCGACCGTTTCTGGCGTCGTACCCTGTCAACAGTTCTCCGGGGCACGTCACCACGCTCGGGTATGGTGACGGCATGGGGAGCCCACCGACCATCTCGATTGTCATTCCAGCCTTCAACGAACAGGAGACGATCAGGGCGTGCGTGCTCGCAGCCCTCGACCAAACAATTGCCGCCACCGAAATCATGGTCGTCGACAACAAGTCGACGGATGGCACCGCGGCGGTGGTGCGTGCCCTGCAGGCCGCGTACCCGGAGTCGCCCATCGTCTACGTGAAGCAGGATGCCCTGCAGGGCATCATCCCGACCCGCAATTTTGGGTTAGACAATGCCAGCGGCGAGGTCATCGGGCGCATCGATGCGGATTCCGTGCTCGAGCCAAACTGGGTTCAGGAGGTGCAGAAGGCTTTTGCCGACGATTCCGTCGCCGCGTGCACGGGGCCGGTCATCTATTACGACATGCCGCTTCGACGATTCGGCGCCATCGCGGATGACGCGCTGCGTCGGGCGTTGATTCTGATCGCCAGTGAGCATCACCTGCTGTTCGGTAGCAACATGGCCATTCGGGCGACCGCCTGGCGTGACGTGCGCGACCAGGTCTGCCTCGACCCTGACGACGATCTGCACGAAGACATCGACCTCTCGCTGCACATGCATATGCGCGACCTGAAGATCGCCTATTCGTCGGAGATGGTCACCGGCATGTCGGCGCGGCGTCTCGACGACTCGCCGCGCGAGTTTTACAGCTACGTCATGCGCTTCGAGCGCACCTACAAGAAGCACAACATCCGCAGCATCGCGCTGCGTGCGCCGATGGCCGTTTTCCTGTCGTCGTACCCCGCACTCAAGGCGATGCGCCAGAACGAATTGCGCAACGAGCGCCGCAAGGCGCGGGCATTGCCGTGAGCCGGCGCGTCGCGCTGTTGCGCGGCATCAACGTGGGCGGCAACAGCACTGTGCCGATGGCGACCCTGCGCGCCATTTTTGAGGAGCTGGGCTGCACCGAGGTCGTGACCGTGCTGAACAGTGGCAATGTCATCTTCGGCGGGGATGTCACGGCCTGCGATCTTGAGCGGCGCATCCGGGAGGAGACCGGGGTGTCGCCCCGGCTGCAGCTTCTCGAGCGCTCGCGGTTGGTAGGGATCCTCGAGGCCATGCCGTTCGAGGGCGATCCGTCACGGCTGCTCGTGACCATAATGGGCGCGGTGCCCACAGAGCTGACACGCCCGACGCCAGCGGAGCTTGCCCCCGAACGGTTGCAGGTCGGGCCGGATGCCGTCTACTCGTTCATGCCAGACGGCATCTCGAAGTCCCGGCTGAAGCCCGCCTTTTGGAAGCAGTTTCCGCCGGAGGCGACCGGGCGCAACCTGCGCACGCTCACGACGATCGTGGGGATGTTGGGGGCATAGGATGAAGGCTGAACACGGGAGTCCGGTGAGCCGGGCTGAGAGGAAGCTTCTCCAAGCTTCGACCGTCGAACCTGATCTGGATAATGCCAGCGCAGGGAGGCAGACACTCTTAAATCCCGTGCCATTTCACTCGAAAGGCACGACACATGACATCCGCAACAGCATCCATCCCCCAGGCCCTGACCACCTTCCGCCAGCGCGGCCGCTGGCGAATCGTCGACATCGTCGTGGCGAGCGTCGTCGGCGTCGCTGTCGGCCTGGTCTACTTCGGCTGGGACCAGATTTATGCCCCGATCACGGCGCCTCTGGAAGCCGCGCTTCCGGGCCTTCAGTCGCTCACCTACGGCATTTGGCTCATCGGTGGGGTGCTGGGCGCGCTCATCATCCGCAAGCCGGGGGCGGCAATTTTCGTTGAGTTGCTTGCGGCAACCGTCGAAGCACTCCTCGGCGCTCGGTGGGGGCTCATGACCCTCGAGAGTGGGCTCGTGCAGGGCCTCGGCGCAGAACTGGTGTTTCTCGTGCTGCTCTACGCAAACTGGCGCGTGTACGCCGCGGTCTTGGCGGGTGCGGCCGCGGGGCTTGCCATGGCGATCAACGACCTGGTGCTCTCCTACGTCGGTGCGACCCAGAGCTTTGCGGTCACCTACGCGATCTGCGCGGTCATCTCCGGTGCGGTCATCGCCGGCGTCGGCTCGTGGCTTCTGGTGCGAGCAATCGCCCGAACAGGGGCACTGAGTCGATTCGCTTCCGGTCGTTCAGAAGACGGTCGCGGCGCCACGTCGAACGCATAGTGGCTGCCGCAGCCGTTCGCGCTAGAGGCTGGGGCTGGCGTCACGCCGGCCGCTCCCCGTGGGCGGTCTCCGGGCTCGACCTTGATGTCGAGCCTGGAGAGCGGCTGTTGCTGCTCGGGGCATCCGGCTCCGGCAAGTCGACTCTGCTGCACGGTTTGGCGGGGTTGCTCGGTGGAGCCGACGAGGGCGAAGGCAGCGGCGAGCTGCTCGTTGATGGGACGCGCCCGAATGCGGCCCGCGGCCGGGTCGGGCTGGTGTTGCAAGACCCAGACTCGCAGGTCATCCTCGCGCGGATCGGCGATGACGTGGCCTTCGGATGCGAGAACCTCGGGGTGCCGCGAGACGAAATCTGGCGACGCGTAGGGGAGTCTTTGCAGGCGGTTGGCCTCGACTTACCCCTCGACCACCCGACGAGCGAGCTTTCCGGCGGCCAGAAGCAGCGCCTCGCGCTCGCCGGTGTCCTCGCGATGCGGCCCGGCCTCATCCTGCTCGATGAGCCGACGGCGAACCTCGACCCCGACGGGGTTGTGGAGGTGCGCGACGCGGTGCGACGAGTGCTCGAGTTGACAGGGGCCACCCTGGTCGTGATCGAACACCGAGTTTCCGTCTGGACCGACGTCGTCGAGCGCGTGGTGGTACTCGACGACGGCGCCCTTCGCGCCGACGGCCCCGTTCGGGTCGTGCTCACCCGCGAGGGCGCCCCGCTGGCGGCTTCGGGCGTGTGGGTTCCGGGTTTTGAGCCCGCGCCCCCCGTGCGCGCGCGCCAACTCGGGGGAGGGCGGGCGCTGCACACGATTGACCTCGCCATCGCTCGGCTGCCCTCGACGGTGTTGCACGCCGATATTGCTGTGGAATTGACCGAGGGTCGGCTGCTGGCCGTCACCGGGCCCAACGGAGCCGGCAAATCGACTCTCGGGCTGACCGTTGCCGGACTCTTGGCGCCTGCTTCGGGTAGCGTCGTCGCCGACGGCCATCCGGGGCAACCCATCCATTGGAAGTCCCGTGAGCTCGTCACGCGGATCGGGACGGTGTTCCAAGACCCCGAACACCAGTTTCTGACCGGCAGGGTCAGCGACGAGCTTGCCGTCGGCCCGCTACTGCTCGGGATGTCGCCGGTCGCCGTCGCCACCCGCATCGATGAACTGGCCACCCGGTTGCGCCTCGACCACCTGATGTCGGCCAACCCGTTCACCCTGTCCGGCGGCGAAAAACGCCGACTCTCTGTCGCCACAGTTCTGGCGACGCGGCCGCCGATCCTCCTACTCGATGAGCCGACTTTTGGGCAGGATTCGCGCACCTGGTGTGAGCTGGTCGCGCTTATCGCCGACTTACTCGATGACGGGATCGCGGCGATGGCGATCACCCATGATGCGCAGTTCGTGGCGGCACTGGCCGATTCCGAATACGGCATGCTCGTGCCCGAAGCGGTGACCGCGTGAGCGTCATGACCCCCGTGGTGGGGCGACAGGCGGTTTACCGGATCAATCCGGTGGCGAAGGTCGCGGCATCCGCCATCATCAGTGTCGCGCTGGTGCTGACGATCGATTGGGTATCGGCAAGCGTCGCCCTCACCATCGAGTTGCTGCTGATGCCGTGGGCGGGGCTGAGTGCCGCGCGCTTCTTTCGGCGCACCTGGCCGGTGTGGGTCGCGGCCCCGCTTAGCGCCTTCACGATTTTGCTCTACGGTCGGCCGTCGGGTGCCGTGCACTTCCACTGGCTGTTCGTCGAGATCACCGATGGCTCGATCGAGCTTGCCATTGCCACTCTGCTGCGGATCCTCGCCATCGGCCTACCCGCGATCGTGCTGTTCGTGACGATCGACCCGACCGATCTGGCCGACGGTCTCGCCCAGATCGTCAAGCTCCCCGCCCGTTTCGTGCTCGGCGCGCTGGCCGGCCTGCGGCTGGTGTCGCTGTTCCTCGAAGACTGGCGTTCGCTGGAGCGCGCCCGCCGCGCCAGGGGGATGGGCGACAGCGGGCGCATCCGCCGGTTCGCGAGCCAGGCATTTGGGCTACTCGTGCTGTCGATCCGTCGTGGCAGCAAACTCGCGACGGCGATGGAGGCGCGCGGGTTCGGCGCTCCCGGCCCACGCACCTGGGCGCGGGCATCCCGCCTGCGCTGGCCCGATGCAGCACTGGTTGCCCTCGGTATTCTCGTCGCCGGCGCCGCGGTGACGGTATCGGTTGTTACCGGGCATTGGAACTTCATTGGCGCCTAGCCTGGCTGCGTGCATCCTCATTGACGGTCGGTCCGGCTCGGGTAAAACCGAACTGGCGCGCTCGCTCGTTCAGCTGTGGCCGCACTACCAGCTGGTGCGAATGGATGACCTCTACCCGGGCTGGAACGGGCTGGATGCTGGCAGCGCGGCCGTGCCGGGCATCCTGCATGCTCTGCGTTGGCGCTCGTGGGATTGGGCCGGCGACCGGCCGGGCTCGTGGCGTGAGCTTGACGCCTCCCGGCCGCTTGTCGTGGAAGGAGTCGGGGCGATCAGTCGGGCATCGCGCGGCCTCGCCGACGCCGCTCTCTGGGTCGACCTCGACGCCACGACCCGCCGGCGGCGCGCGTTGGACCGCGACGGTGACGCGTTTGCGCCGCACTGGGACGACTGGGCGGCGCAGGAAGACGCCTTCATCGCCCGCGAACGCCCGCACGAGCTGGCGCAACTGATCATCGACGGCAGCTCAGCTGTGGCCGCACTCGCGACCGCGCGCGTAGCCTTGGGCGCATGACCTCCCCATTCATTACCGTGGGCGAACTCGCCGACCAGCTCGCTGGTGAGCTGCCGCCCGCCGTGCTCGACGCCAGCCTGGTACTACATCCCGCCCAGTTCGATGGTGACTACCGAAAAGACTCGGGGCGACCGCGCTGGCTGGCCGGTCACATCCCGGGCTCGCAGTGGGTGGATGTCTCCACGCAGTTCAGTGACACGACCGCCACCCTGCACTACACGCATCCGGAGCCGCAGGCGATTGCTGATGAACTCGCGCGGCTCGGCATCGCCGAGGGCCGCGCGGTGGTGGTCTACGACAGTACCGGCACGATGTTCGCCTCCCGCCTCTGGTACCTGCTGCGCTGGATCGGCGTCACAGTGCGGGTGCTCGACGGCGGCCTTGCTGCATGGCAGGCGGCGGGCGAGCGCGTCGACACCGGTGAGGAAACGCCGCAGAGCCCCGTGCCGTTTTGGCCGGCCGACGCGCGGCGTCGGGCCTGGGTCAGCAAGCAGGAGCTTCTGGAGCGAACCGGTACGGATGCCACCCCGCTGGTCTGCGGACTGCCCGCCGGCTCATTTACAGGCGCCGACCCCACCCGCTACACCCGGCGCGGTCGGATTCCGGGCAGCGTCAACGTTTCCAGCCGTGACCTCTTCAGTAAGGACGGCCACGTTAAGACCCGCGTCGAGCTCGTGCTTGCCTACGATTCGGCCGGCATTGATGTCGCCGAAGATCACGCCGGTGAGGTTCTGCTCTACTGTGGCGGCGGAATTTCGGCGTCAGCTAACGCGCTCACGCTGGCCGCGATCGGAACCCATGCGGTGCGAATCTACGACGGTTCACTCGAGGAATGGTCGGCCGACCCGAGGCTGGCGCTCGAAATCGGCGCGCCCGCCTAACTCACTCTGGACGAGCTAGCGCTTCCAGCTCTGCGTGATTTGACTGCCGCGAGCATGCGTTGTCATGGCGTTACCGCTGCAGGTCATCTCGAGGCCGGCGCTGTCGTCGAAGTCTGTTGTGACCATCACGTACGGCTCGGGATCGGCCGCTACCTTGTCTTTCCCGTTGATAACGAACGTGGTTACCGCGGCAGAATCCGTATTCTTCCAATTGCGAGGAATCGCGACTCCGCCATTGATATATGCCTCGCCCGTCGCGGTGCCCTTATGGGCCCGGGTCGCAACCGTCGACTGGCCAGCCGCGGGCGTGAGAGTGACGACGACGGTGTAATCACTGCTCACCGAGACGTCTCCGTTAATTTTCCAGTCGAGAGTTTGGCTGCCGTCGGCGGTGACCGTCGTCACCGGGAGGCCGTTCTTCTTCAGGGCCGCATCCACCTGTTTGGCCAGGTCTGCCGTGTCCAACTTCCAGGCGTGGCCAAGGGCGCAGGCGGCGATGCCGGTGGGGGCGCTGCTGGCGTCCTTGGCCTGCAGGAGCGAGCAGCCGGTGAGACCGAAAACCAATAGTGCGGGCAGTGCGACCATTGCCGCGCGTCGTGCAGTGAACATCCGAACCTCCCAGCGAATACTACCCGGCCCGTTCCTGAGAGCAGGCCCGGCCACGCTCGCCGCGACTAACCCCAGCCGAGTTCGTGCAGGTGCTCATCGTCGATGCCGTAGAAATGGGCGATCTCATGCACAAGGGTGATGTGCACCTGGTCTTTCAGCTCGTCGAGGTCGGCGCTGACCGACAGCAGGGGCTCGCGATACAGGATGATCCGATCCGGCAGTTCCCCGAAACCGTAGCTGCCGCGCTGCGTGAGGTCCACCCCGTCGTACAGTCCCAACACGCCTAGCGAGCCGTCCTCGGGGCGGTCGGCGGTGACGAAGACCACGTTCTCCAGCCCGTCGACCATCTCGTCGGGCAGGAGGTCGAGTTCGGCCACCACGAGGGCGTCGAACTCGTCAGCGGTCAGGTCGAGCACGACACCAGACTGTCACGGCTTAACCGCGGGCGTGGCGGTGGCGGCGTCGAGGGCATCGACGAGGGTCGCTTGGAGGTATCCCAATCGGTCGTAGGCTCCCTGCAGGGCGAAGTCGGCATCGGTCTCGATGCGGCCCTGATCGCCATCGTGCTCGATCTCGAGCCGGGCCGCGATCGTCAGGCGTAGGTCGGTCAGCGTTCGCAGCCAAGACTGCGCCTGCGACGCGGTTAGGTCACGATTTTTCACCTCTATCGTGGCCATCACGGTGCGCGCGTTTGCCACCTTGCGCTGGATGAGCCCCAGCTCGGTGAGCTGACGGTGTTCGGACGCCGCTTCCTCATCGTCGCGATAGGCATCGGGTAGCAGGCGGGCCACCGCCGGATCCAGCGGCGCGCTGCTACCGCCGCCGATCCCCAGCTGGGCCAGCAGAACGTCTCCGGGATCGGGCGATTCTGCGGTGCGATCGGCTAGCAACTCGATGAGTTGGCCCGCCAAATCGCGCAGCAACGCCGCCTCGCCGGAGCTGAGCCGGATGCGCACGCCGGCGCGCCCCGCCGAGAACGGCGTCACGCGTCACTCTTGGTGAGGGTGGCCCACAGGCCAAAGTCGTGCATCGCCTCGACGTGGCGCTCCATTTCCTCGCGCCCGCCGGTTGCCACGGCGGCCCTGCCCTCATTGTGCACCAGCAGCATCAGGCGATCGGCCTCCCGATGGTCGCAGCCGAAATAACTGCGGAACACGTAAGAGACGTAGGTCTGAAGGTTGACCGGATCATTCCAGACGATCGTGATCCAGGGGTGGTCGGGTAGCTCTGTCGTGCGCTGGTCCACGTCGGGTAGCTCGAGTGTCTGCGACATTCCAGCCCTCCTCGTGAAACGAGAGAACGGCCTGACCGTAGTCAGGCCGTTCTCATCTGGGGTGACCGACGGGGCTCGAACCCGCGACATCCGGCTCCACAAGCCAGCGCTCTACCAACTGAGCTACGACCACCATGGCTGCTGCTCTACGCTCACCGAGCATCGAAGCAACTCGGCAAGTGTATTACAGCATTTCGGCTCGGGCCACCTCAGCTGCCCTGACGGAAACCTTCGACAACTTCGGCGGAGATGGCCTGCACCTGATCGGTGGTGGGCCCGGGCTCGGCGACGAAGACCGCCCTGCGGTAGTACTGGAGCTCGCGGATAGATTCGAGAATGTCAGCAAGCGCCCTGTGCCCGCCGTTCTTGGCTGGGGCATTGAAGTAGACGCGCGGAAACCAGCGGCGGGAGAGCTCTTTTATCGACGACACATCGATGCTGCGGTAGTGCAAATGGGCGTCGACGCGCGGCATGTATTTCGCGAGGAAGGTGCGGTCGGTGCCGATGGTGTTGCCCGCCAGCGGTGCGGTTCCCGCCGTGGGGACGAACCGGATGATGTACTCGTTGACCGCATATTCCGCGTCTGCCAGGGTGACGCCCGCCGGTATTTCCTCGAGTAGGCCGCTCTCCCTGTGCATGTTGGTGACAAACTCACCCATGTTGTCGAGGGCCACCTGATCGGGCTTAATCACGACAGAAAAGCCCGGGTCGATGGGCGTGAGGTCGTAGTCGGTGATGACCACCGCAACCTCGACGAGTTCGTCTATCGACACGTCGAGACCGGTCATTTCGCAGTCTATCCAGACGAGCAGGTCAGCGGATGAAGCCATGGGTGAAGTCTATCGTCGGGCTCCGGCCGCCCGCGTAGGGTGGCAGCATGGTCGTCCCGATTGCCGTTCTCCTGCTCGCCAATGCCGCGTTCAACATCGTCGCCTGGCCGACGTTCTTCCGCCGCGTCGCGCGGGATCCCCGAGCCCGCGATGCCGCGGGAGCCCCTACCCCGTTTCTTATCGTGCACGCCATCCTGCTCGGGGTGGCATTACTTCTGGCCGCGTTGTGCGTGGCAGGGGCCGTGCTCAGTCTGCTAATACTGGTTTCATGACCGATGCAACTCCGAAACTGTCCCGCGGCGACGAATACATCGTGTTTTTCACGGGAGGCCCGTACGACGGGCGCAACGATACGCGGATCAGCACAGACGGCACGTGGGAGAGCACCCTCACCGTCATCGCTGCTTTCGACGGCAAAGAGACCCAGCTCGACTACGTTTCGCCGGTGGCAAAGCAGGTCGGCGACACGGTCCAGGTGCATTACCGCTGGGACGCACAAGACAGCGACCCGATCGAAGCCATCGATGAGCGCAACGACCGCTAGATGACGATTCGATATCTCGGCGGTCGGTTGACGCGGTGAATCTTCTCTTCTTTTCGTCAAATTTTTGTGAGCCCTGCATGATCACCCGCACGGTTCTTCGCGAGGTATCCACCCTCGTACCGGCGGCGCGCGTCGCCGAGCTTGACGTCGTACGCGATGCTGCCGAGGCCGAGCGTGCCGGCATCCGCAGCACTCCCACGGTCGTGGTGACCAGGGACGACGGCACCGAGGTGTTCCGCGCAGAAGGCGTGCCGACGCTCAATCAGGTGCTCGTCGCGCTGGCCAGGGCGGTGTGAGGCGGTACCCGCTGTCAGCGCTGAAGTGCCCCCGGTTGGAATCGAACCAACGACCACAGGATTAGAAGGCCCGTGCTCTATCCACTGAGCTACGGAGGCAATATCCCCGATTTTAGCGGGGTGGCGATCCTCTCAGTGCACGAGAGTTAGTTGCGGTCGCCCGCCGCCGTGGCTTGGAAGGTCGGCGTTGCTTCGGTTTTTTGCTGGGATGCCCATTCCCGCTGTTTCGTGACGAGCTGATCTTCGACCGCGCCGCCGTCGTACTTCCACGCGGCGAGGTCTTGCGCAAAGAGCTTTTTTGCCAGTGACGGTTTCGCATGCCAGGCGATGAGACCGTCCTGGTAGTCGAGAACGTCCTGATCAGCCTGGAAGGTGTAGTTGGCGGAGTTGCGCTTCATCGCGGCAAGCTTCAGAGCAGCCCAATCGGCGGCGAGACTCGCGCCGCTGGAAGGGAGCATGCGAACGCGCACCTCGGCCTCGCTGGTCTGGTGTTCGACGTGCTCTTTCTCCTGCGCGCCGAGGTTATTCCAGGCGGCAGCCTTCCGACCCGCGGCGATGAGCGTCTCGACGGCGGAGGCTTTGAAGCGGCGCTCCTGCTGGGCGATGAGGCGTTTGATCGACCCCCGGGCGATCAGCCCGGCAATAATTCCCGCAGCGAGGATCGCCACGAAGGGCAGGATCGCGTCGGTAAGGACCCTGTTGCCCTCGTAGGAGTTGAACCAATTGACGATGCCATTCCACCACTGCAGTAACATGCTGGCACCGTAACCCCGCGGGCTCCGGCGGGGGGATGCGACATGCCGGAAGCCTCAACTTATACGGGAAGGTTGCTCCTCCCGCGAGAACCTGCCCGCTAGAAGCGGAAACAATCCAGCGCGTCATCCATCGTCCAGAATTCACCGATGGGCAGAAACCGGCGCTGACGTTGCAGCATGCGTTTGGCGACGAAGCGATGGCCGGCCGGTGTCGTAGAACGCTCGACGTAGCCGAGCACTTCGCCGTCGGTTCTCGTGATACGCCACAGCTCGTCGTGCAGGGCGACGGCAGCAACCCCGCGACGGTCGATGGCGACGTGCCCGGCAAAGCCGGTGTTGGGAAAATCAAGAATGGTCATGGCAACTCCCTCACCTGTGGTCTACATATTCGAAACTATGTTCGACCACTGACATCGCGCGTGAGGGTGCATGCAGGCGGGCCAGACTGCGCGCGCCAGACGAGTTGTCGGTCTACTCTCGGGTGCCCGTGCCGTGCACCGCAAACGGCTCGATCGCGGCAATCTCGTCGGCCGTGAGGTCAACAGCGGATGCGGCGGCGAAGCTGTCTTCGAGCTGCGCCACGCTCGACGCGCCGATCAGCGCCGAGGTCACCTCGGGAACTCGCAGCACCCAGGTGAGCGCCAGCTGAGCGAGGGACTGCCCGCGCCCACGCGCGATCTCGTTGAGCGCGTTCGCCCGCTTCAGGTAGGTTTCGTTGACGTTGTCCGCGTTGATCCAGCGGCCTTCCGCCGCGCGCGAATCCGTCGGGATGCCCGACAGGTAGCGATTGGTGAGCATCCCCTGGGCCAGCGGGGAGAAGACGATGCAGCCCATGCCGAGCTCGTCAAGCACCGGGAACAGGCCATCCTCGGTGTGACGATCGAACATGTTGTAACGGGGCTGATGGATCAGCAGCGGAATCTTGTGTTCCGCGAGAGCGGCCGCCGCAGCCCGGGTCTGTTCCGGGTTGTAGTTGGAGATGCCGGCGTACAGCGCCTTGCCGGATTGGACTGCAGTGGCGAGGGCTCCCATCGTCTCTTCGATCGGAGTTTCTGGGTCGGGGCGGTGTGAATAATAAATGTCGAAGTAGTCGAGGCCGGTGCGCTGCAGCGACGCGTCGAGCGAGGCCAGCAGGTATTTGCGCGATCCCCAGTCTCCGTATGGGCCCTCCCACATGTCGAAACCGGCCTTGCT
>JANXTJ010000263.1 GCA_025352485.1 Salinibacterium sp. | reverse complement strand
CAACGGGATCAGGTCGTCAATTGATACCGGAAGCGTCGTGTCGTAACCGTAGACATTGTTGCCCGCAGAATCACCCACCAGCAGGAAGTCAATACCGGCCTCGTCGAAGATTCCGGCGGTGAGCTGGTCGTAACTGGTGAGACCGGTGATCTTGATCCCGTTCTCCTTTGCACTCTGAAAGTGCCGGGTTCGAACGCGTTTAAGGTTGGCTTGGGCCGCCGCTGCGGCCGCGATGTCACTCATGAACAGAGTCTAGTAACCGGCCTTGCTTCGATGATTCTTCCCGCAGGCGTACGTCTGCCGCAGGCCCAGCCAGTAGCCTGATAGCGCACGGAAGCAGACAGCAGAGGGAGCTTGATGGACAAGCAGCGCGACTTCGTTCTTCGCACCATCGAAGAGCGAGGTATTAAGTTCATCCGCCTCTGGTTCACCGATGTGGTGGGCACGCTGAAGAGCGTGGCGATCGCGCCGGCGGAGGTCGAAGGGGCTTTCGCGGAGGGCCTCGGTTTCGACGGCTCGGCCATCGAGGGCTTCACCAGGGCGTACGAGGCCGACATGCTCGCGCATCCCGATCCCACCACGTTTCAGATCCTGCCGTGGCGCGGTGAGGTCGACCCCACCGCTCGGATGTTCTGCGACATCACGACGCCGGACGGGCAGCCGGCGGCATCCGACCCTCGCAACGTGCTCAAGCGAGCACTTGCCAAAGCGGCCGACCGCGGATTCACCTTTTACACTCACCCCGAGATCGAGTTTTACCTGCTCAAGTCGTCGAAGCTGAAGAACGGCCAGCCCGAGCCGGTCGACTCCGCGGGGTTCTTCGATAACGTGCCAGGCGGTACCGCCCACGACTTCCGCCGGCGCTCCGTGCGCATGCTGGAAGATCTCGGCATCTCGGTGGAGTTCAGCCACCACGAGGCCGGCCCCGGCCAAAATGAGATCGACCTGCGCTACGCCGACGCCCTGACCACGGCCGACAACATCATGACCTTCCGCACGGTGATCAAAGAGGTGGCGATCGAGCAGGGCGTCTACGCGACGTTTATGCCGAAGCCGATGTCGGGGCATCCCGGATCGGGCATGCACACCCACATGTCACTGTTCGAGGGTGACTCGAATGCGTTCTACGACCCGAGTGGCCACTACCAGCTGTCGAAAATCGGCCGCCAATTCGTGGCGGGCCTACTCACCCATGCCCCCGAGATCACCGCTGTGACAAACCAGTACGTGAACTCGTACAAGCGTCTCTGGGGCGGTGACGAAGCCCCGAGCTTCGTCACCTGGGGGCACAACAACCGCTCGGCCCTGGTGCGTGTGCCGCTCTACAAACCTGGAAAAGGTCAGAGCGCGCGCGTGGAGTACCGGGCGATCGACTCTGCTGCAAACCCATACCTGACGTTCTCGCTGCTGCTCGCGGCGGGGCTCAAGGGCATCGAAGAGGGCTACGAGCTTCCGCCAGAGGCGGAGAACAACGTCTGGGAGCTCTCCGATGCCGAGCGTCGCGCCCTGGGCTACAACCAACTGCCGGCATCGCTAGACCATGCCGTGTCGATCATGGAAGATTCCGAGCTCGTCGCCGAGACCCTGGGCGAGGCGGTGTTCAATTACGTGCTGCTCAACAAGCGACGCGAGTGGAAGGAATACCGCGCTCAGGTGACGCCATACGAGCTCCAAAGTAACCTCGATATTCTCTGAGCGCGCGGCTGGCCGGCCGTTCGTAATCGCATTCCAAGGAATCCCAGTTGCCTCGCAACCAGACAACGCTGACTGAGTTGGCCCGGCTCGGTTTTGCCGAGCTGAGCGAGGCTAGCGAGCGGCTGGAGATGCTCGGCACCCCCGATCTCGTGCCGCTCTTCGCCAGCGCGGCCGACCCCGATCAGGCACTGCGGTTGCTCGTCAGGCTGCGTGAGAGCGCCCCGGGCCAGCTTGCAGCGCTGCTGGCGGACGAGTCAGCGGCCGGCCGGCTCATTCAGGTTCTTGGCGCCTCCTCGGGATTGGGGGAATTCTTCGAGCGTCGCCCCGACCAACTGTCTGCCCTCGCAGAGCCCCTGACGGCACCGTTGTCCGCCGCCGAATACGAAGCCGACCTGCTGGCGGCCGTGGCTGCCTCGGCGGCGATGCGGCCTGGATTGCTCTGCGCGTGCGCTATCGCCGCCAACTGGCCAGGCTCACCGCGTGGGATCTCGTGCAGAGCGATCCGCTGGTCGCCGTCTCCATCGTCGCCACGGCCCTAGCTGATCTCGCCGGAGCGGCGTTGGATTCCGCCCTTGCGGTCGCTCGCCGCGATTCGAAATTCCCCGCGGCGGAGGTTGCCGCCACTCGACTGGCCATCATCGGGATGGGCAAGGCCGGCGCGCGTGAGCTGAACTACGTCTCCGACGTCGACGTGATCTTCGTGGCCGCGGCCGGCGCATCGGTCGGCGATGACCGAGCCGTCGAGATCGCCACCCGGCTGGCGATGGCGACGATGAAAGCCATCAACGATCTCACCACCGAGCCGGGGCTCTGGGAGGTGGATGCCAACCTGAGGCCGGAAGGCAAAGACGGCGCGCTGGTGCGCAGCCTCGAATCACATCTCGCCTACTACGACCGCTGGGCCAAGAGTTGGGAGTTTCAGGCGCTGCTGAAAGCTCGTCCGCTCGCCGGTGACCGTGCGCTCGGGGTGACCTACGTCGAGGCCATCGCACCCAAAGTATGGTCGAGCGCTTCACGCGAGAATTTCGTCGATTCGGTACAGCGCATGCGGGAACGGGTGACCGACAACATCCCGGCCGCCGAACTCGACGTGCAACTCAAGCTGGGCCCCGGTGGCCTGCGCGACGTGGAGTTCACGATCCAGCTGCTGCAGCTCGTGCACGGCCAAGCCGACCCCCTCGTGCGCCAGGTTGCGACCCTTCCCGCCCTCGTCGCCCTCGCCGAGCAGGGTTACATCGGTAGGGTCGAGGCGGCCGAGTTCGCTCAGGACTACCGCTTTTTGCGACTGCTCGAGCATCGCCTCCAACTCTCGCGGCTGCGGCGCACACACCTGATGCCGACCGACCCAGATGCCCTGCGCGTTCTGGCGCGGGCGAGCGGCCTCGCCACCAACGCCGCCGACCTCAGTCAGCAGTGGCAGCGCACCAAACACGCGGTGCGGCGGTTGCACGAACGGTTGTTTTACCGACCACTGCTCTCCGCGGTCGCCGCCCTACCCGAAGAGGGTCTCACGCTCTCGAGCGAGCAGGCAGAGGCGCGGCTCGCCGCGATCGGATTCCGCGATCCGCGCGGTGCGCTCAACCACATCGCCGCGCTCACCGCCGGGGTGTCGCGCCGCGCGATCATCCAGCGGAACCTGTTGCCGGTGATGCTGCAGTGGTTCGCGGATGGCGCGGATCCCGACCATGGCCTGCTGGCTTTCCGCCGACTCAGTGACGACCTCGGCGAGGCGTACTGGTTTTTGCGGATGCTGCGCGACTCATCCGGTGCAGCCCAGCGGCTCACGAATGTGCTGTCCGGTTCCCGGTTCGTCGCAGACCTGCTCGAGCGCATCCCGGAGGCCGCTGCGTGGCTCGAGAACGAGGAAGAGTTGCGGCCGAGGCCCCTAGCTCTGCTGCTCGAGGAAACCGCAGCAACCGTCGCGCGCCATGCTGACGACCCGGATGCCGCCGCACTCGCCCTGCGCACGGCCCGCCGTCGCGAGGTGCTTAGACTCGCCCTCGGCGCCATCCTGCGCGTGATTACGATCGAGGAACTCGGCCACGGCCTTTCCGACATCACGACCACGATTCTGAGCGGAACCCTGTCGCTGGCCCATCACTTTGGCGATGGCATCGAATTCGGTATCGTCGCGATGGGCCGCTACGGGGGTGCCGAACTCGGCTTCGGCTCTGATGCCGACGTCATGTACGTGTACCGGGCGGCGGGGGCAACCGATGAGCAGGCGCAGCAGCGCGCCGAGACAATTGTGCATGCGCTGAGCCACTACACGGAAGACGTGCGCCTTCCGCTCGACCTCGACATTGGCTTGCGGCCCGAGGGCAAGAACGGCGCGATCGTGCGCTCGCTCGAGAGCTATCGGGCCTACTACGCGCGCTGGTCGCTGACCTGGGAGGCTCAGGCGCTGCTGCGCGCGCGGCCGGTGGTCGGCGACCGCACTGTGCTGGCGGAGTGGGAGGAGCTCGTCGACAGCGTGCGTTATCCGGAGTCGATCGCCGAGCAGGATGTGCGCGAGATCAAGCGCATCAAGGCCCGCATCGAAACCGAACGTTTGCCACAGGCCGCCGACCCTGCCCGTCATCTCAAGTTGGGGCGCGGCTCGCTCAGCGACGTGGAGTGGTTCGTGCAGCTGCTGCAGTTGCAGCACGGCGCCCGTGTGGAAGGGCTGCGCACCACCTCCACGTTGGGCGCGCTGACGGCCGCTGAGCACGACAAACTGGTTACGGCCGCCGACGCCAGGAAGCTGCGCGACGCCTGGCTGCTGGCTTCGCGCGCGCGCTCGGCGATGACCCTGTGGACCTCGCGCACGAGCGACGTGCTGCCCACCGACCGCCAGCAGCTGGAGGGCGCCGCACGGCTCTTGGAGTACCAGCCCGGCGCGGCAACCCAGTTTGAGGATGATTACCTGCGGGTGACTCGCCTGGCCCGACAGGTCTTCGAGAAACAGTTCTACGGAGTCACCAAGGGTCGGGCGACGACCGGCTAAGACGTATACCGGCTCCTTACCGGGGTGGCCGGCCGAAACGAACGGACACCGTGACACCAGGACTATCGCGACTCGCTCCGGTTTAAGCGCCGTCGGGGCCACGGCTCTCGTTCAGCGAGTACTACCGGTGATGTGAGAGCCGCACAAAGAAGAGCCCGCACGAACAGCCAGTGATGGTCAAGACCATCCGGCTAATCGTGCGGACTCATGGCGGAACGGTATCCGCCAGCCTGCTGTGTTTCGCTAGACCGAGAAGTACAGCTCGTACTCGAACGGGTGCGGGCGCTGTGCCATCGGGATGATCTCGGCCGAACGCTTGTAGGCGATCCAGGTGTCGATCAGATCCTGAGTGAAGACGTTACCTTCGGTGAGGAAGGCGTGGTCGGCTTCGAGGGCGAGCAGCGCCTCATCCAGTGAACCGGGAACCTGCGGGATCAGCTTCGCCTCTTCCGGGGGAAGCTCGTACAGGTCCTTGTCGACGGGCTCGTGTGGCTCGATCTTGTTCTTGATCCCGTCGAGACCAGCCATGAGCTGCGCGGCGAAAGCAAGGTAGGGGTTACCCGAGGCATCAGGCGCGCGGAACTCGATGCGCTTGGCCTTCGGGTTGGTCCCCGTGATCGGGATGCGGATCGCGGCCGAACGGTTACCGGCCGAGTAGACCAGGTTGACCGGAGCCTCGAAGCCCTTGACCAGGCGACGGTACGAGTTCAGGGTCGGGTTGGTGAACGCGAGCACAGCGGGAGCGTGCTTGAGCAGGCCACCGATGTACCAGCGCGCGAGGTCGGAGAGCCCGCCGTAACCTTTTTCGTCGTAGAACAACGGCTCTTTGCCGTTCCAGAGCGACTGGTGGGTGTGCATCCCCGAGCCATTGTCGCCGAATAACGGCTTTGGCATGAAGGTGGCGACTTTTCCCCACTCGAGCGCGGTGTTCTTCACGATGTACTTGAACTTCAGGATGTCGTCTGCCGCGTGCACCATGGTGTCGAAACGGTAGTTGATCTCGGCCGGGCCGCCGGTGCCCACCTCGTGGTGGGCGCGCTCCAGAATAAGTCCGGCATCGATCAGCTTCAGGCTGATGTCGTCGCGCAGGTCGGCCTGCTTGTCGACGGGGGAGACGGGGAAGTAGCCGCCCTTGTAGGGGGTCTTGTTGGCGAGGTTGCCGCCCTCTTCCACGCGACCGGTGTTCCAGGCACCCTCGTCAGAGTCGACAGAGTAGAAGCTGGAATTCTGCTTCACGTCGTATCGCACGTCATCGAAGATGTAGAACTCGGCCTCAGGAGCAAAGAACGCGGTGTCGGCGATCCCCGTCGACACGAGGTACTTCTCGGCCTTCTTGGCAACTTGACGCGGGTCTTTGGCGTAGATCTCGCCGTTCCGCGGGTTGTAGATGTCGAACACCATGATGAGGGTGCGCTCGATGCGGAACGGGTCGACATAGGCCGTCGTCACGTCGGGAATGAGCTGCATGTCCGACTCGTGGATGTTGGCAAAGCCGCGGATCGACGAACCGTCGAAGAGCTGGCCGACGGAGAAGAACTCCTCATCAACGGTGAACGCAGGGATGTTGAAGTGCTGCTGCACACCGGGAAGATCGGTGAAGCGGATATCAAGGAACTTGACGTCGGTGTCCTTGATGAACTTGAGCACTTCTGAAGAATCACTGAACATGTGAAGAACTCCAAAGCTTGGTGCCGAACGGTCGCAGGTGCGGCCACTCACGAGGGTACGTGGAAGGAGTTTCGCTCGCATCACGCAACTGTTTCCAGCGTGTTACGCGCGCGGCGCTCTGTAGGGTTATTTGATGACCAACACGCGCGGCGCATCGACCGAGTGGCCGGGCAAGCGGCTCGGGCTTCCCGAGAGTGGCCCCCGCTCGGTGGGCAGACTCGGGCGCAGGATGCTGGCGCTGGCGATCGACTGGGGGATCGCGATCCTGCTGTCGGTTGCGTTCTTTCACTACGACGCCGGAGCGACCCTGGCCATCTTCGCGCTGGAGCAGAGTCTGTTCTTGCTGACCGTCAACGGCTCGATCGGGCACCTCATCGTGGGCTTGCGCGTCGTGCCGATTGCCGGGGGTTACCTCGGGCTGTGGCGGCCGCTGGCGCGGACCGTGCTGCTGTGTCTGGTCATCCCCGCGGTGATCTGGGACCGGGACCAGCGCGGAATGCACGACCGCCTGGTCGGCACCGTGCTGGTGCGCCGCTAGCCCGCTCTGCCCCTTGCCTGATCCATAATTCAGGACTTCGTGGAGTGAAAGTGGCCTGTTGGGGGCGCTCGTGGCCCCCGTAGTCGACACGGGCAACTCCAGCCCCAAAATGTCCTGAATTCTGCGATCGCGAGGGCGAACGATCGCGAGGCTGAACGATCGCGAGGGCAACGATCGCGAGGGCGAACGAGGGCGATCGCGAGAACTGGCGCCTCGAACCAGGGCGGCAGCTAGCGGGCGCGCTGCGCGCGGGCCTTGTACGGGTCCACGCCCTTCGGGATCGGCAGGCCGTTCTTGCCGAGCGAGTTGAGGCGGTTCGACACCGCAAGGATCTCCTGCTTGCGCAGCGTCGGCTTCAGCGCGCGCAGTTTGCCGGCGAGCTTGTATAGCGGCACGGATTCCGCGTCGGGCCCCACATAGAGAAAAGTCACCGGAACGTTGGGCAGGATGCGTGCGACGATACGACGCTCATCCTCAAGCATGCGCTGGGTGCGGCTGCGCGGGCCTTCGCCGATCAGTGCGACTCCGCCGCGTCCGACCGCACGGTAGATGGCATCCTGAGTCTTCGGGCTGACCGAGACCGGCATCTCGCTGGCGGTCCAACCGCGACGTAGAGAGCTTTTGAGCACTGCACCGACGGCGCCCGGCTGACCGGCGATCTGCGAATACGCGGCTCGCTCGGCTCGACGACCCAGCACGATCAGGAACAGCAGCACACCGCCGAGCACTCCCGCGATGATATACAGCACAAAGCCAAAAATCTGCTCCCGCGACAGCACAAAGGCCAGCACGAGCCCGGCGACCACAGGGCCGAGGAAGGCCAGCAGGAACCACCAAGTCGCATTGCTGTCGTAGCGGCGCGTCATGGTGAACACGTCGTACATCTGCTTCAGCCGACTCGGCTCCTTGGGCGGTTTGGGAGCGGTGGAGGAGGTTCGTGCCATGGGTTCAGGATACCGCCTGCGCGAAACCCAGATTGGCATCGGCGAGGTGCACAAGGTGCTCAGGGATGTCGCGGCCCTTGGCCACCATGGAGCGCGCCCACAGGCGTCCCGCCCGGTAGCTCGAGCGCACCAGCGGTCCGGCCAGTACCCCGAGGAAGCCGATCTCTTCGGCTGCGGCTGCGAACTCGATGAACTCTTGCGGCTTCACCCAGCGGGCCACCGGAAGGTGGCGCGGGGTGGGCCGCAGGTACTGGGTGATGGTGATGATGTCAGTCCCGGCATCGTGCAGGTCCTGCAGCGCCTGCAGCACCTCTTGGGGTTCTTCGCCCATGCCGAGGATCAGATTCGACTTGGTGATGAGCCCGGCGGCGCGTGCCTGGGTCAGCACGCCGA
>JANXTJ010000245.1 GCA_025352485.1 Salinibacterium sp. | reverse complement strand
TCGAGTATTCGATCATCGATGGAAGCCGTACCGCGGGGTTTCTCGCGGTGTGCGCCGGCCGCACGCTGCGCGCACCCGATCGACAACTGATTCTGACCGCGAGTATGCTGCTCGCCGTTACCGCGCAGCGCGAATGGCAGCTCACTCGCGGGAATTCGATTGTGGGGGCTGCCGCCGCGACTCTGGTGCTGAACGGCTTCGTCGATGCCGCCCGCCTCTTGGTCATCGACTTCGCCCAACCCTCTCTGCCCGAACGGGTGCAACTGCTCGCCATTAGGGGCGAGGGCGTGGAGTTGCTCTCCGCGCCGGAGTTAGCCGACCAGGTCGCCACACTTGTCGGTTCTACCAGCGGCGATCGGCTTCGTGCGGGCATCCGCGGTTCGAGGCTTCGATGTGCTTCGAATGGCATCAGCTATCTGATTCTCGAGTCCTCGATCGCACTGGATGCGCTGGACCCAGCGCCGAACGGCTCGGTGCGAATTGCTGTCGCCGCCGGAGATCCGGTGCTGCTCAGAGAAGTGCACACGGGTGTGGCCGAGCTACGGAGGGAATGCCTCGCGGCCCCGCTGGGCCAGCTTTCGGCCGGCGATAGTGGATTCGACAAACGCGCGGCCGGGTGGGCCGAGGCCCTCGCCGGCTACTCGCGTGCCGACCTTGTTTCGACCGTCACGAGCTACATCCGCCATCAGGGTCAGTGGGAGGCTGCCGCGAGAGAGCTTGGGGTGCACCGCAATTCGTTGCGCCACCGGATCGGCGTCGTGACTGCCCTGATCGGCGCGGATATCGATGATCCCGACGTCTCTGCCCACCTGTGGTTGGCCCTACGAGCCCGCTAACGAGGCCAGCCAATCGCGCACCGAATCATTGTGCTCGCCGAGCGCCGGCGGGGCCGCAGTGCGCGGGGTGACTGCGGGTGTCCAGGTGATTGGGCTGCGGAACTGCGAGCCCCTGGGGTTGCCCGAGGCATCCTGAACCTCGATGGTGGGAGCAAGATCGAGCGCTCGGGCCAGGTGGACGCCGTCAGCGATCGACCCCACCTGGCCGGCGGGCACCCCGACCGCAGTGAAAGCGAGCTGCCAGTGCAACGCGGTTTGCGTGCTCAGTCGGCTCTCGAGAGCCGCGACCAGCGCCGGTCGGTGGTCGACCCTGGCGCTGTTCGTGGCAAACCGTTCATCGCCCAGCATCGAATCGAGGCCGAGCACGCGAAGGATCGCCTCGAACTGCCGGTCGTTGCCACAGGCGAGAGCCAGAGGCTTGTCGCCGCAATTCAGCAGTTCGTAGGGAGCAATCGACGGATGCGCGTTGCCCAGCTGACTGGCCGTGACCCCGGCACCGAGGTAGGCCTGGCCCTGATTTGCCAGAGCACCCTGCAGGCTCGACAACAGGTTGACTTCCAGAAGACTGCCGAGGCCCGTTTCGTTTCTTGCCTGCAGCGCCGCCAAGATTCCGATGGTTGCATCTTTCGCGGTAAGGACGTCCACGAGGGCCACGCCCACTTTCATCGGCGGCCCCTCGGCTTCGCCGGTGATGCTCATGAGCCCGCCGACGGCTTGCACCATGAAGTCATATCCGGGCATGTTTGCGCCGCGCCCGCTGCCGAACCCGGATATGGACGCGTAGATCAGGCCGGGGTTCAACGCACTCAGCGTTTCGTAGCCGAGGCCGAGCGCGGCCATCCCGCCGGGCTTGAAGTTCTCGACCAGAACGTCGGCGTTGCTCGCGATGGCGACCGCGACCGCGCGGTCATCTTCGGTGCTGAGATCGAGCTCGATGGACTCCTTATTGCGATTCACGCTCTCGAAATAGGTCGATCCGGTAGGAGAGAACGGAGGACCCCAGTGGCGCGTGTCGTCCCCCTGACCCGGACGCTCAATCTTGATGACTCGAGCACCGAGATCGGCGAGAGTCATGGTCGCCAGCGGCCCGGCGAGAATCCGAGAGAAATCGGCGACGAGAATCCCGGTGAGTGGCAGCGCCTTTTTGGGATCACCTCCGTGGAGGGCTGGATCCGGGGTCTCCACGTTGAGCATCGATCCCCTTCGTCGTCAAATCGTTGCCCCACTCTCGCAAACTATGAAGGCGAAGTCGAACGACAGCGAACGCGAAGGTACGACCGCAAGTATCGAGCTCGCAGGGTCGGTGGAGGAGTCCGCAACCGAACCGGTCTTGGGTGGCATGTTAGGGCCGGGGGTGGTCGGGCCGGGCTGCGAGGGGTGGTGCATCCGCCGGCCGACGGTAAAGGTCCGGACGCAGGTCTGTGAGGTAGGGGTTCGTGGCTCGCGCACGGTCAACCACGTCGGTGTCGATCAGGGCAGAGATCATGCGAGT
>JANXTJ010000243.1 GCA_025352485.1 Salinibacterium sp. | reverse complement strand
TCCCAGAGTCAAGGGCAGGTTACTCACGTGTTACTCACCCGTTCGCCACTGATCCAGAGGAGCAAGCTCCTCTTTCACCGTTCGACTTGCATGTGTTAAGCACGCCGCCAGCGTTCATCCTGAGCCAGGATCAAACTCTCCATAAATGTTTGATTGCTCGAGTGGCAAGCCACTCGGCACATCTAGCGCAGGGATCAGCCGGAATAGGCATCAACCCTACAAGTTTGAAACTGACAAGAACAAATCAATACTGACTTGCTTTGTTTTGTTTATATCTTTTTCCAAAGGAATCCGATGCGGTTCAGTAGCTAGAAACTACCTACACCGCATACGGGTTTTTGGCATTTGACATTGTGCACGCTGTTGAGTTCTCAAGGATCGGACGCTCCTGCAGCTCAACCTTGCGGTGTGTTGCTTCAGGGCTTTTACCTTTGTGTGTTACCCTCCCGCTCTCGCGTTTGGCAACTTGTATAACTTAGCACCTTCGCAGCCATTGTCAATTCGAGTGAAGCGAGCGGAAAACCGTTCGACACAGCGATTTGAGAGGCACGCGTGGTGGTTACTCACCCTAAGATCTGAAGACAGATTCCGCACCGCGGAACTGCTGTGTGACTTAGGATTTGGTCCCTCTTGAGGCCGGTAAGCTCTGCGGCTTTTCGAACCTTTGGGGTGACAAGTGATTACATTACGGGTGGATCGGGGACGTGCCAAATTTCAGCGAATCCCGGGCGTGTCGTGAGGTTCACTCAGGAACGAAGACACCGGCGAGGGTCTTCTTCCCGCGCCGGAGCACGGCCACACCGCCGGGCAGCACCGATCCGTCAAGGGTTGCGGCCGCGTCATCCACCCGCACATTGTTGACGTAGACGCCGCCCTGATCGATCGCACGTCGCGACTCCCCCACGCTCGACGTCAGACCGGTGTCGACCAAGAGCTGCGCAATGGCGGCAGAAGCCGCCGCTGTGGTGTTGGGCAGTTCGTGCAGCGCCGACGCGAGGGTGGCGGTATCGAGGTGGGCTAACTCGCCCTGCCCAAACAGCGCATCGGCGGCGTTGATGGCCGCGGTCGTCGCGCCCTCGCCATGCACAAGCGAGGTCACCAACCAGGCGAGCCTCTTCTGCGCCGCCCGCCGGAACGGTTCGGCGAGAACTGCCGCCGCGAGCTCGTCGATCTCGGCCCGCGTCAGGAAAGTGAAGACCTTGAGTCGGGCAATTACGTCTGCATCGTCGGTATTGAGCCAGAACTGGTAAAAAGCATACGGGCTGGTCATCGCGGGATCAAGCCACACGGCGTTGCCCTCGCTCTTGCCAAACTTCGTGCCATCCGAGTTGGTGATCAGCGGAGTGCCGATCGCGTGCGCATGTGACCCCTCCGCCCGATGGATGAGATCAGTGCCGCTGGTCAGATTTCCCCACTGATCGCTGCCCCCGGTTTGCAACACGCAGCCGTAGCTGCGGAACAGCTCGAGAAAGTCCATGCCCTGCAGGATTTGGTAGCTGAACTCGGTGTAACTGATACCCGCGTCGCTGTTCAGGCGGGCGCTGACGGCATCCTTCTTCAGCATCGTGCCGACCCGGAAGTGCTTGCCCACGTCGCGCAGGAAGTCGATGGCGCTCAGCGGCGCCGTCCAGTCGAGGTTGTTCACGAGCCTCGCGGCGTTATCGCCCTCGAAACTGACATATCTGGAGACCTGTGCTTGCAGCAGCCCCACCCATTGCGCCACGGTGCTGGCATCTTGGAGTGTGCGTTCGGCAGTGGGGCGCGGATCACCGATCAGACCGGTGGATCCGCCGACCAGGCCGAGCGGTTTGTGCCCGGCCAGCTGCAGCCGGCGCATGAGCAAAAGCTGAACGAGGTTACCCAGATGCAGGCTCGCAGCGGTGGGGTCGAATCCGCAGTAGTAGGTGATCGGCGGCCCGGCCAACAGCGCCTTCAGATCATCGACATTGGTGGAGACGTGCACCAGCCCGCGCCAGCTGATCTCCTCCCAAATGTCGGGAAACGACGGGTCGTTGGCCTGCTGGGTGAGCTGTTCTATTGCGTGATCTGACACGGAATCAACCGTAGCGGAGGTCGGGGATCCGGCCAGCGGAAGCATCGGGGTCAGGTTGTCGGGGCGGATACACCCAGGCCACCAGCACGACGGAGACGATCATCAGCAGGAACCAGGAGACGAGCTTCTCGATCGAGACCAGTTGCCAGCCGTTCTCTTGGTTCGGGTATTGCCAGGCGTTCGACCACGTTGCCACGTTTTCGGCGAACCAGATGAACAGCGCCACCCCGACGAAGGAGGCGAGCAACGGCATCCGGGGCCGGCGACGGAAAACCCGAAACTGCATCGTGCAGCGGCCGAAGATCAGCACAGTCGCCAGCACAAGCAGGTAGCGCGCGTCGAGAATGTAATGGTGGCTGAAGAAGTTGACGTAGATCAGCAGGGCCAGCACCCCGGTCACCCAGCGTGGCGGGTAGCGGGTAAATCGCAGGTCGAATAGCCGGTACACCCTGACCATGTATGAGCCGATCGCCGCGTACATAAAACCGCTGTACAGCGGCACCGCGCCGATGCGTAGGATGCCCTCGCCCGGATAGAGCCACGACCCGACCGCGGTCTTGAAAAGCTCCATGCCGGTGCCGACGATGTGGAAGAGGATGATCACCCGCAGCTCGCGCAGCGTCTCCAACTTGAACGCCACCATGATCACCTGAATCGTGACCGCCAAAAGAACCAGAAAATCGTTGCGAGCCAGAGCCGCGGAATCCGGGTAGATCAGTTTGGTGAGCACGAACACGGCGAGCAGCGCGACCCCGAAAATCGTGGCCCACGCCTGCTTGAGCACGAAAACCACAAACTCGACGAGATTTGCTCGCGCACCGCTGGCCGGCGCACCGCTGGTCGTCGCACGCGCAAGGCGCCGGTGCGCCCAGGCATCAATGCGCCGCTCTAACGGGGTGAAACCGGCCGACATCACGGGCCCTTCTTCGGCTTGTGCTGCAGGTACCGCGAGACCGTGCGGTCGCCCGGGATCCAGAATCGCCAGGGGTAGTCTTCGCCACCACCCGCGCCGGAGACGCCGGTGCGCGGCCCGGTCGCGAAAGCCTCGACGCGATCGGGTAACTCCAATCTCACCCGCCCACTCTGAAGGTCGAGCCCGCCGTCGGCCAAGGTGATGCCAAGGGCCACGCACAGGCGAGCTGGCCCCCTGGCGAGATCGGCGTCGGTGCGGCTCGTGCCGCGCCGGCTTCGGGCCGTCTCGATGCCAGCCAAGATCTCCCCTGCGCGCATCAGGACAGCGGATGCCGTGCCCAGTTCACCGGTGACGACGTTGGCGCAGACGTGCATCCCGTAGCTGAAGTAGGTGTATAAACTGCCCGGCTCGCCGTACATGACGGCGTTACGACGACCGGGACCACGAAACGCGTGGGATCCGGGATCCTGCTCGCCGAGGTATGCCTCGACCTCGGTGAGCCGCACCGTCACGTCGCCGACGGAGACCCGCGCGCCCAGCAGAAGGGGCGCGACCTCGGTGGCCGGCCGCTGCAGAAGTTCGCGATCGAACATCGTCTCAGAAGAGCGGGATGCGGTTCACAGCGATGATGACGAATCCGGCGGTAATGAGTGCGACACACACGGTCACGACGATGATGATGGCGCGACGGGACATGCCGCGATGCCACCAACCGGGATCCTGATCCTTCTGAAGCGTCATTCCGATCTCCTCGTCACTAGGGCGCGCACCCGCGCGGTGAGCTCAACCCGCTGTTCGGTCACCCGCGATGGGGCGGTACCGCCGGCACCGGTGCGGCTGGCCACCGAGCCCGCGGCCGTCAGCACCTCGCGGACGCCCGCCGTGAGGTGCGGCGAGATGGCGCGGTATTGCTCGTCGCTCGGCTCGTGCAGGTCGAGCTCGTGCTCCTCGCAGAACCGAACGAGAGCACCGCTGATCTCGTGGGCGTCGCGGAACGGCACCCGCTGTCGAACCAGCCACTCGGCGACATCCGTCGCGAGGGAGAAACCCTGCGGGGCGAGCTCGGCCATCCTGACGGTATCGAAGGTGAGGGTCGCCAGCATGCCCGTAAAGGCCGGCAGAAGCAGCTCGAGCGTCTCGACGGAGTCGAAGACAGGCTCTTTGTCTTCTTGAAGGTCGCGGTTGTAGGCGAGCGGCAGGCCCTTGAGAGTCGCAAGCAGCCCGGTGAGGTTGCCGATGAGCCGGCCGGACTTGCCCCTGGCCAGTTCGGCGATGTCGGGGTTCTTCTTCTGCGGCATGATCGACGATCCGGTCGAGTAGCCGTCGTCCAGTCGCACGAAACCGAACTCGCGCGTGTTCCAGATGATGATCTCCTCCGCGCACCGCGAAAGGTCGATGCCCAACTGCGCGGCAATGAACGCGAACTCGGCCACGACATCCCGACTCGCCGTCGCGTCGATCGAATTCTCGGTCGGGCGGGTCAACCCGAGCTCGCTCGCCACCAGCGCCGGATCGAGCCCGAGCGAGGAACCAGCCAGCGCCCCCGCGCCGTAGGGACTCGTGGATGCCCGCACCCGCCAGTCGCGCAAACACTCCAGCGTGCGCACCAGCGGCCAGGCATGGGCCAGCAGATGGTGCGCCAGCAACACGGGTTGCGCGTGTTGGAGGTGGGTGCGCCCCGGCAGGATCGCGCCCCCCGCCTTCTCGGCCTGCGCATTGATGGCATCGATGAGGTCGACCACCAGAGAGCCGATCACCGCCGAATGGTCAAGCAGGTAGAGGCGGATGAGAGTCGCGATCTGGTCATTACGGCTGCGACCGGCACGCAACTTTCCGCCCAACTCCGGCCCGACCCGCTCAATCAGCACCCGCTCCAGCGCGCCGTGCACGTCTTCATCAGACTCCAGCACCGTGGCATCCGCGAGGCCGTCTAGCCCCGCCAGCATGAGCGCGAGCTCGGAGGCATCGAGGTAGCCCGCCGTAGCGAGCGCCTTTGCGTGCGCCTTCGAACCGAGGATGTCGTAGGGCGCCAGCTGCCAGTCGAAGTGCGTGGAACGGCTCAGCGCCGCCAGCTCTGGCGAAGGGCCGCTGGAAAAGCGGGCCCCCCACAGCGCTCCCTCACCGGTGCCGGCCATGGCTAACCGCGCAGGTCGCGACGGGCCGAGATCTTCGACGGCAGCGACCAGATTTCGATGAAACCCTTGGAGAGCGACTGATCGAAGGTGTCGCCGGTGTCGTAGGTCGCCAGCGAGAAGTCGTAGAGGCTCTGTTCGCTCTTCTGACCGGTCACGGTAGCCCGTCCACCCAGCAGTTTTAGTCGGATATCGCCGCTCACGTAACGCTGGGTGTCGTCGATGAACACGTCCAGCGAACGCTTGAGCCCCGAATACCAGAGGCCGTCGTAGACGAGATTCGCCCACTCGGACTCCACCCCGCGCTTGTAGCGGTTGAGGTCGCGCTCCATCGTCAGACTCTCGAGCGCCTCGTGCGCAGCGATCAGGGCCATGGCCGCGGGAGCCTCGTAAACTTCGCGACTCTTGATGCCGATCAGGCGATCCTCGACCACGTCAATGCGACCGACGCCGTGTTTGCCGGCGAGCTCATTCATCACCTCGATGATCTTCAGCGCGCTCATCGCGACGCCGTCGATCGCGGTCGGGATCCCTGACTCAAAATGGATGGTGATCTCGTCGGCATCTTTGGCGACCGACGGATCCATCGTGTACTCGTAGAGGTCTTCGATCGGCGCGTTCCACGGGTCTTCCAGGAAGCCGGTCTCGACGGCACGGCCCCAGACGTTCTTGTCGATCGAGTACGGGTTCTTCGCCGACTGACGGATCGGAAGATCGTGCTCCTCGGCATAGAGGATGGCCTTGTCCCTGGTGAGGGCGAGGTCGCGAACGGGGGCGATCGAGGTCAGGTCGGGCGCGAGGGCTGCCACTGCCGCCTCGAACCGAACCTGGTCGTTGCCCTTGCCTGTGCAACCGTGCGCCACGCTGTCTGCGCCCAGCTTCGTCGCGGTGATCGCGAGGTGCTTGGCGATAACGGGGCGACTCAGCGCAGACACCAGGGGGTAGCGCTTCTGGTACAGGGCGTTCGCCTTGAGCGCGGGCATCAGGAAATCGTCGGCGAACTCATCCTTCGCGTCGATAACAATCGCATCGACCGCGCCGCAGTCCAACGCCCGCTGGCGAATGTCTTCCATATCCTCGCCGCCCTGGCCAACATCGACGGCGAGCGCGACGACATCCTTGCCGGTCGCATCCCGCAACCAGCCGATGCCCACCGAGGTGTCGAGGCCGCCGGAATAGGCCAGAATGACGCGTTCAGCCATGTGTTTTGCTCCCTAAAGTCGTGTCAAGTGTATGGGGGTGTCTGTGCATCAGGCGTGCTCCAACAGCCACACCATGAGCGCCTTCTGGGCGTGCAGGCGGTTCTCCGCCGCATCCCAGATGACGCTCTGCGGGCCATCGATGACCTCGGAGCTCACCTCGTAACCGCGGTCGGCGGGAAGACAGTGCAGAAAAATGGCGTCCGGTTTGGCGAGGCTCATGAGCTCGGCATCCACCTTGTACGCACCCAGCAATGCCACTCGCGCGGCCTTCTCCTGCTCCTTGCCCATCGAGACCCACGTGTCTGTGACGACAACATCGGCTCCGGCGACCGCGTCGGCCGGATCGGTGTAAATGGTGACAGATCCCCCCGTCGTGACGGCGATCGCGTCGGCATCCGCCACCACCCGCTCATCGGGCAGGTAGTCGGCGGGGCAGGCCACGCGCACATGCATGCCGGCCGTCGCCCCCGCCAGCAGATAGGAGTGCGCCATGTTGTCGGCACCGTCGCCCAAGAAGGTGACGGTCAGGCCGGCAAGCTTCCCCTTCTGCTCACGGATGGTGAGCAGGTCGGCCAGCAGCTGGCACGGGTGAAACTCATCGCTCAGGGCGTTGATGACCGGAACGGTCGTGTTCGCCGCCATCTCGACCAGCCCGGATTGAGCGTAGGTGCGCCACACGATGGCGGCCACCTGTCGCTCGAGCACTCGCGCGGTGTCTGACGGGCTCTCCTTGCCGCCGAGTTGGCTGTTCGCCGTCGAAATGATCAGCGGCACGCCCCCGAGGTCGGCGATACCGACGGCAAACGACACTCGGGTGCGGGTCGACGACTTGTCGAAGATGACCGCGACGGTCTCAGGGCCGGCCAGCGGCTTGCGGCCCCAGCGGTCGCTCTTGATCTGCGCGGCGAGGTCGAGAATCGCGGTCTGTTCCGCCTGAGTCAGGTCGTCGTCGCGCAGGAAGTGCCGGGTCATTTTGCCTCCGAAGCTGCCGTTAGTGCTGTCGTAAATTTCTGGATGAACTCCGCTACCTCGGCATCGCCGATCGTCAGCGGTGGTGCAATCCGGATGCTCGAATCGTTGGGCGCGTTGACGATCAGCCCGACGGCTGCCGCGGCCGCCACCACGGCCGAGGCGACCGGCTTCTGAAGACCCACCCCGATCAACAGCCCGCGCCCGCGCAGCTCTGCCACCAGCGGCAAGCCCGCAATAGCCGCTCTGATCTCGGCGCCGCGGGTGGTCGCGTTCTGAAGCAAACCGGCACGCTCGATCTCCCCCAGCACGGCGTTGGCCGCCGCGCTCGCCAGCGGGTTGCCGCCAAAAGTGCTGCCGTGCTGACCGGCCGTGAGCAGCTCGGCGGCCGGCCCGAAGGCGATAAGCGCGCCGATCGGCACCCCGCCGCCGATGCCCTTGGCCACCGCGATCGCATCGGGGACGATGCCGTGCTGTTGGAACGCGAACCACGAACCGGTGCGGCCGGCCCCGGTCTGAATCTCGTCGATGATCAGCAGAACGCCGTGGCGGGAGGTGAGCTCCCGCGCCGCCGCGAGATAACCCTCTGGCAGATCGATGACCCCGGCCTCACCCTTGATCGGCTCGATGACGAGGGCCGCGACATCCGGCCCGATGTGGCGCTCGAGATCGTCGATCGTCGAGTTAATGTGCTCGATATTGGGCAACAGCGGCTCGAACGACTCGCGGAGCTGCGGCTTTCCGGTGAGCGAGAGCGAGCCCATGGTGCGGCCGTGGAACGAGTTCATCAGCGACAAAATCTTGGGACGGCCGGTGCGACGGGCCAGCTTGATCGCGGCCTCGATGGCCTCTGCGCCCGAATTGCAGAGGAAGACCCTGTCACCGCCGCTCAACCGCAGCAGGCGTTCCGCCAGCTGAAGCTGCGGCGGGGTCGCGAAGTAGTTGGACACGTGCGCGAGGGTCGCCACCTGCCGGCTGACGGCATCCACCAGCACCGGGTGGGCATGGCCGAGCGAGTTCACGGCGATGCCGGCCAGGAAGTCGAGATACTTATTGCCGTCGGAATCCCAGACGTAGCAGCCTTCGCCGCGCACCAGCTCCAGGCTCGGCAGCGCGGCCGACTTCATCATGCGCGTGGAATATTGCTCTTGCCAGGTCATGCCGGTACAACCTCCGTGCCGATGCCGTTTGGGGTGAAAACTTCGAGAAGGATCGCGTGTTCGACTCTGCCGTCGATGATCGCGGCCTTGGCAACACCGGCAGCGACCGCGTCCCGGCAGGCCGTCATCTTGGGGATCATCCCGGATTCGAGGCTCGGCAGCAGCTCATCGAGCTCCGCGACGGTGATGACAGAGACGAGCGAATCGCGGTTCGGCCAGTCGCCGTAGAGACCGGCGACGTCAGTGAGAACCACGAGCTTGGCGGCACCGAGAGCGACCGCGAGAGAGGCGGCGGCCGAATCCGCATTGACATTAAGCAGGCCGTCGGACCCGGTGGACATTGACGAGATCACCGGGATAAAGCCCGCGCCGAGCAGATCGAGCACCGCGCCGGGATCAACCGCGGTCACGTCGCCGACCAGCCCCAAATCGACGTCAATGCCATCGACGACGGCACTGCGTTTTTCGCCGCTG
>JANXTJ010000240.1 GCA_025352485.1 Salinibacterium sp. | reverse complement strand
GCTTTCCCGCCAGCGTGGTCTTACCGGCACCCTGGAGGCCGGCCAACATGATGACCGTCGGCGGCTGCTTGGAGAATTCGATGCGTCTGGCCTGCCCACCGAGGATGGTGACGAGCTCGTCATTGACAATCTGCACCACCTGCTGCGCGGGATTGAGGGCCTTCGACACCTCGTCACCGAGGGCGCGCTCGCGCACCCGTCCGGTGAAATCCTTCACCACCTCGAGGGCGACGTCGGCCTCGAGCAGGGCGCGACGGATCTCGCGGACGGTCGCGTCGACATCCGCGGGGCTGAGCTTGCCCTTGCCGCGCAGGTTCTTGAACGTCTCGGCGAGACGATCGGTCAGATTTCCAAAAATTGCCATGGTCATGCCACTTTAATGGAGCCATGCCCCTCATCATCGCTTTCGACGGCTCCACCCCCTCGGTGCCCGAATCTGCCTGGGTCGCGCCCAACGCGACACTCATCGGTGCGGTGCTGCTCGCCGAACAATCCAGCGTCTACTACGGGGCGGTCTTGCGCGCGGATATCAACTCGATCACGCTCGGCCGAGGCAGTAACCTCCAGGACAACGTGACCGTGCACGTCGAGGCTGACAGCCCCGTCGTGATCGGTGCCGGCGTCAGTGTCGGCCACGGCGCCGTGCTGCACGGCTGCACGATCGGTGATGACAGCCTGATCGGGATGTCCGCGACCGTGCTCAACGGGGCCATCATCGGCGCGGGCACGCTTGTGGCTGCAGGGGCTGTGGTGCTTGAGGGCAGCGTCATCCCGCCCGGATCTCTCGTCGCCGGCGTGCCTGCCAAGGTGCGCCGCGCGCTCACCGAGGATGAGCTGGCCGGGCTGCGCGACAATGCGCAACGCTACGTCCTCTACACGGAGGCACATCGGGCCGCAGGAGCCTGAGCGGCTGTCTCAGCGGGTCCGGCCGCGCGCATGGGGCGGCGCGCCCTACGGGCATGCCCGGCGTTCGGCGGGCATGCAGTTGGGCTCGGTTCAGGACCCGATCGCAAGGTAGATGGCGACGGCGATCGGGATGGCAGCGACAACGATCGTGGCAATCGACAGCACGCGGGCTTGACCGCGAGCGACCCGGACTATGGCCACAGCGAGGGCGATAAGCACCAGCGCTGCGCCGAGCAGGAGTAGCGCGACGAAGCCGCCAGCGCCGTCGCTATTGCCATCCAGTGCCGTGCCGATGCTGTTCACAAACGAGAACGCCATGAGCGCGGTTCCGAGGAGCGCAGCGACCAGGCCAACGATCCCGCGGCCGCGCGGCTGGCGCACCTCCGGCGTCGTCACCTAACCGACCAACCCCTGCACGAACACGTGCGGGCTGAAACCGGTGAGATCGTTGATGCCTTCGCCCTGACCGACGAGCTTGATCGGGATGCCGGTACGCTCCTGCACGGCCAGCACGAAGCCGCCCTTCGCCGATCCGTCGAGCTTGGTCAGCACCAGGCCAGTGACCCCGGCGCTCTCGATGAACGCCTCCGCCTGGGATAACCCGTTCTGGCCGGTCGTGGCGTCGAGCACCAGCAAAACCTCGGCAATCTCGACCTGCTTCTCGAGCACCCGCCGGATCTTGCCCAGCTCATCCATCAACCCGCTTTTGGTTTGCAGCCGACCAGCGGTGTCGATGAGCACGATCTCGATACCGTCTCGTTGCGCCCGCTCCACCGTCTGGAAGGCGACGGATGCCGGATCCTGCCCCTGAGCCTGCGGCTTCACGATTTCGGCGCCGCCGCGTTCCGCCCACGTCGCCAGTTGCTCGACGGCGGCGGCCCGAAACGTGTCGGCGGCCCCGACGACAACCGAGCGCCCGTAGTTGGTGAGGAACTTCGCGAACTTCCCGATCGTCGTCGTCTTGCCGACCCCGTTGACTCCGACGACGAGCACGACCGCCGGCCGCGCGGTGAGGTGCAAAGTGGGGTCGAGGCGAGCCAGGCGCTCCTCGAGAGTCTCGCGCAGCATCCGGTGCAAATCGACCGGGTCTGTGGTGCGAAATTTCGCGACGCTAGCGCGCAGCTCCGCGACTATGGAGTCGGTTATTTCGGGCCCAAAGTCTGCCAAAATCAGGGCGTCTTCGAGGTCGTTCCACGTCTGCTCGTCGATCGTATTACGCGCGAACATGCCCTTGAGTGCGCTCGACAGTGACCAAGATGGTGCCATGGATCAAGGCTAGCGCTGGTGGGCGGGGTGGACGCGGCTCAAGCGATCGCGGCGGGGCTGGCGGGCTGGATGACGCGCTGGCCGACCACCGCACTGATACCGTCGGCCCGCATCGAGACGCCGTAGAGGGCATCCGCTATCTCCATGGTGCGCTTTTGGTGGGTGATGATGATCAGCTGCGAGCTCTGGCGCAGGTCTTGGAAGATCGTCAGCAGTCGGCCGAGGTTGGCATCGTCGAGCGCTGCCTCCACCTCATCCATGATGTAAAACGGGCTGGGGCGCGCCTTGAAAATCGCGATCAATAGCGCCACGGCGGCGAGTGAACGCTCGCCACCGCTGAGCAGAGACAACCGCTCGATCTTCTTGCCCGCCGGCTTGACCGTCACCTCAATGCCGGTGGTGAGCAGGTTGTCGGGGTCGGTCAGGGAGATGCTGCCCGTGCCGCCCGGGAACAGGATCGGGAAAACGGTGTTGAAGGCGATCCTGGTGTCTTCGAAGGCGCTGCCGAAGATGTCCTGCATCTTCCCGTCAATCTCCTCGATGATCGTCATGAGGTCTTTGCGGGTGCTTGTGAGGTCGGTGAGTTGCTCGGTGAGGAACTTATGCCGCTGCTCGAGTGCCTCAAATTCCTCGAGGGCTAGCGGATTTACCCGACCTAGCTGAGCCAGTTTTCGCTCCGCGGCGGCGAGGCGGGCCTGCTGCTCGACGCGGACGAACTTCTTCCCCGCGGGCGCCGCCGTTCGCAACTCATGGGTCGCGCTCCGGTCATCCGCGTGTCGCCCCTCATCCGACGGGGTGTCGACACCCATTCCATGAGTTGTGAGCGGGGGGGTGAGGTTAGCCGACGGGAGGGGGAGGGCGTCATCCGGAATCGGCTGGTCTGGCCCGTACTCCGCGACCAGCACGTCCTCGACCAGGCCCAGTTCCTCACCGGCGCGCTCCAGCAGGGTCGACAGCTGCAACTTCTTTTCGTAGATCTGCATCTCGAGGCCGTGCACGTTCTCGCTGATCGCCGAGAGCCGCTCGCGCAACGAACTTTCCTCGCGGCGCAGCGTGGCGAGCTCTTCGTTCTGCGCGCCGCGCTGAGCTTCGCGCTCCGCGAGGGCGACGCGGGCCTGCGAGACCGAGCGGTCGACAGAGTCGAGCACCGCAGGCAGCGCGGCAATCACGTCGTTAGCGGCCGCGACCTGCCTGGCGCGGATGACGGTGAGCCGAGCCTGCTCCTGCGCTGCCTCCTTCTCGGCCACCAGCCGTGCGGCGAGGGCCTGCGCGCGGGCTCGCTCGGCGCGCACCCGTTCCCTGATGGTCTCCAGTTGGATGCGCAACTCGAGCTCCGTCGCCCGTGCCACTTCCAGCTCGGCCAACAGGCCATCACGGGCGGACACGTCGAACATGGGCCGTGGGGCCGACCGGTAGGCGTCGTGTTCGGTGCGGGCGCGCTCGACGCCGGCCTCGGCATCCCGCACCGACTCTGTCGAGACCTGCACGGCCGCGGACAGCCGCTCCCACTCCGCCTGCGCGGCCTCGAGTTGGATGCGGATGCGAGCGAGCTGCCCGGATTGGGCGGCCAGCGCCGCGTCGTACTCGCGGAGGGCGGTGAGGGCGGCCGCGGCATCCGCCTGAGCGATAACGAGCTGGGCGCGCTTCTCGGCGAGAGCGAAGGCGGTGCGCTCGATCTGCGTCGTCACCGTTGCCAGCTTGGCGGCGGCAGCATCGCGTTCTGCGACAAGTTCTAGGCGGCTTCGCTTGGCGCCCGACCCTCCGCGCAGCACGTATTGGCTGAGCACATCGCCCTGCCGCGTCACGACGGTGGCACTGCCGATCGAGGAGTAGGCGGCGCGTGCCGCCTCGAGATCGTCGGCAATGTAGACGTCGGCAAGCAACCCCAAAACGCCGCCGGGCGCCGTCACGACGTCGGCAGCTGCACGCACTCCGGGAATGGTTCTCGTCGCGGGGGCCGTGCCGCTGGCGACGACCACCTCGACGCGACCGAAGTCGTGCGCCGCCGACTCGTGCAGCGCGCCGAAGGCCGCAGCGCTGTCGTCGGCCAGCACCGCATCGGCGAGCGAGCCGAGCGCTGCGGCGATCGCGGCTTCGAAACCGGGCTCGATCTTGACGTGCTCGGCCACGAGACCTCTGATGCCGGCGAGCTTGGCTCCGACGAGGGCGCTCGAGCCGTCTTTCTGGTCGACGGCAAGCGACAGAGCCGACGTTCTGGCCGCTAGGGCATCGCGCTCGCGTTCGGCGGCGTGCAGGGCATCCCGCAACTCTTCGATACCGGTCTGCAGAGTCGCAACCGCGACCTCCGCCGCCTCGTCAGCCGCGTCCAGTGACCCGTCGCCCGCCGTGCCGCTGGCCGCCTCGGCCTCCAGCGCCACAAATTCGACACGGGTGGAGTCGCGCCTGGTCGCGGCTTCGGTGAGGGCGGCCTGCTGACGCAGAAGCCCGCCGCGCGCTGCCGCAAGGATGGAGCTGGCGACGTCCACCCGGGCGGCAAGGCCAGCGAGCTCGAGCTCGTGGCGAGAGATCAGGGCGCTCTGAGCCGAGATCTCCTGGTCGAGCGAGTCGAGGGATGCACGAGCCGTTGCCGACGCCGCGGCCGCCGCACCGACGGTCTCTTCGGCCTCTGCCACCCCGGCGGCGAGCCGTTCGGCCTCGTCGTGCGCCTCCTGCACGGCGGCCGGCGTGATGGTGTTGCCGATCGCGGGACTATCGCCACGCTGCCCGAGCAGCGCGAGGCGCTGGTTGGCGAGCGTGTACAGCCCGCGGAGGCGCTCCTGCGCCGACTCGAGACCGAATGCGGTGCGCCGGGCGATATCGACGGCGTCGCCGACCTGGGCCTGCTCGAGGCGTGATTCGCGCAGCTTGTTCTGGTCGAGCTGCTCCTGCAGCACGATGCGCTGGGTCTTGCGCTCCGACTCGCTGCGGCTGAAGCCGGTCAGTGCCGCCCGCAGTTCGACGACATCATCGGCGAGTAGGCGACCGCGGGCATCCCGAACGATCGAGGCGATAGAGGCCGCCTCTTTGGCAATTTCTGCCTGCTGCCCGAGCGGCTTCAACTGCCGCCGAATCTCACCGGCCAGGTCGGAAAGGCGGGTCAGGTTCGCCTGCATCGCGTCGAGTTTGCGCAGCGTCTTCTCTTTGCGCCTGCGGTGCTTGAGGATGCCGGCGGCCTCCTCGATAAACCCGCGGCGGTCTTCGGGGCTGGCATGCAATACCGCGTCGAGCTGACCCTGGCCGACGATCACGTGCATTTCGCGACCGAGCCCGGAGTCGGACAGCAGCTCTTGTACGTCGAGCAGGCGGCACTGGTCGCCGTTGATGCCATACTCGCTGCCGCCGTTGCGAAACAGGGTGCGACTGATGGTGACTTCGGAGTATTCGATGGGCAGCGCACCGTCGGCGTTGTCGATGGTGAGGATCACTTCGGCGCGGCCAAGCGGGCCTTTGGTCGCTGTGCCGGCGAAGATGACGTCTTCCATCTTCCCGCCGCGAAGGGTCTTGGCGCCCTGCTCGCCCATGACCCAGGCGAGGGCATCAACGACATTGGATTTGCCTGAGCCGTTGGGCCCGACGACGCACGTCACGCCCTCCTCGAACGCAAAAGTGGTGGGCTGGGCGAAAGACTTGAAACCCTTGAGGGTCAGGCTTTTCAGATACACGTCGCCGCCCTTCGTCTCGGTGGAGGGATCGCGTATAAAACTACCCGACAGCTCGCCTGACGCTTCGACATCGATGCGCGGTTATCAGCGCCTCGTGTTGCGACGTTAGTGCGTGACGCATTTGCTCCAGAAATCGGAGGTCTGGGCTTTCTTAGCCGCCACTTTTACCGTGTCGCCGTAGCCACCGATGATCGCTTTTTTGCCGATGACTTTCACCCGTGCTGAACGGTCGGCGGGGGCCAGCGCTTTCGTGGCCTTCAGGTCGGCACGCAGAGCCGGGGGGACGTCGGCCCACGCCATGATGGTGCGGCCGTCGGTACTTTCGGCACGCTTCTGGATATCGGCACCGTAGGCACCGACGAGCGCCTGTGAGCGGACCGCTTGGACGGCGGCGACCCGCGCGACCTTGGGTAGCGTCGTGAGGTGCTTCAGCGCTGCCTCGAGGTCTGCCGGCAGCACCTGCAGAATCTTCAGGAGTCGCTCACCAGACTGGCACTGGCTCGCCTTCGGGAGGTTTCCGGGCGGCGTGGCTGCGGACGCGACGCCCAGGCCGAGCACCAGAGTCGTCACGACCGAAACCCCGGCGATCCCGAAGCGCATCCGACGAGCGGAGCGCGGGCGGCTGGCGTCTCGGGCGATCCCGAAGATTCGCAACGGCATCGTGATCCTCTCGTTCGGTCAGCGCTGTAGCGACGAATTGAAGTGCGCGGCCAGTATACGGGCACCAAGGGCTATTTGTTCGGGCACTGTAAAGCCTTATCGGCGCGCCGGGGAATCCCCCCAACCATGCACTTGAATGGAGCCATGAGCGAAGGCCGTGGTCTGATTCTGGTCGCCGAAGACGAACCTGCCATCGCCGACATCGAACGCCTTTACCTGTCGCAAGCCGGTTACGGAGTGCACGTGGAGCGCGATGGTGCTGCGGGGCTGGCCGCGATCCGGTCATTGCGGCCCGTTGCGGTGATCCTCGACGTCGGCCTTCCCTCGATGGACGGCATCGAAATCTGCCGCGCCCTGCGCGAATCCGGCGACTGGACACCCGTCATCTTCGTCACGGCGCGCGACGACGAAGTCGACCGCATTCTCGGGCTGGAGCTTGGCGCAGACGACTACCTGGCCAAGCCGTTCTCGCCGCGAGAACTCGTGGCGAGGGTGCGCGGCATCCTGCGTCGACAGGAGGGGCCGCCGACCTCGGCGCCCAGTACGCTCGACGGCGTCACGCTCGACCCCGGGCGTCGCCTGGTGACCAGCAACGGGCGGGATGTCGCGCTCACCAGCACGGAGTTTGATCTGCTCGCCAAACTCATGTCTGCCCCCGGCCACGTTCTCTCTCGGGAGCAACTGCTCTCGAGCGTGTGGGGCCAGGTCGACTACGGCAGCGGGCGCACCGTTGACGTGCACGTCGCCCAGTTGCGGGCCAAACTCGGTAACCCCAATCCGATCCGCACGGTTCGCGGCGTCGGCTATTCGGCCGGATCGTGAGGTCGCTGCGGGCCCGAGTGACTCTCGTCACGATCGCGGTCGCCGTGATTGCCGTCGTCATCACCGGCGTCATTTCGCTTCAACTGGTGCGTTCCTCCAAGACCGATGAGGTGCGGGCGCAGCTCTCTGCTCAGGTTGATCTGTTGGCGAAAATTCCGCGGCTAGCCACTGCTTCTGAGCTCGCCGACAAGGCCAGCTTCGCACTGCCGGGCACCGAGGTGGCGATCGTGCAGCCGAACGGCACCAGCACAGGTACGGCCGCGCAGTACCTCGACCGGCCCATGCTGGCCCGCATCGCCAAGGGCGAACCCGTCTCTACCTCGCGGGCGGGCGTGATGATCGAGAGCCGGCCGGCGCGGGGCGGGATGACCGTGGTGCTCGCCCTGCCGGTGTCGAGCTTCGACCAGGCACTCGGCCGCGCCACGGAACGCATCCTGCTCGCGCTGGCGATCGGACTAGTCGTCGCGATCCTCGGCGGCACCCTGCTGGCCCGCCTGCTGTCGAGGCCGTTGACCGCGACCGCTGCCGCCGCCCGACGGCTGGCCGCCGGCGAGCGGGGAGTCTCGATGCCCCGCAACTCCACGCGTGAGGTGGCCGATGTCGCGGAGGCTCTCGCCGCCCTCGATACCGCTCTTGAGGCGTCAGAGGGGCGCCAACGGGAGTTTCTGATCTCGATCTCTCACGAACTTCGCACGCCGCTCACGGCCGTGCGCGGCTACGCGGAGGCGATGGCCGACGGACTGATCACCCCGGATCGCATCCAGGCCGTCGGGGAAATCCTCGTCGTCGAGACCGAACGCCTCGATCGCTTCGTCGGCGACTTGCTGGAGCTCTCTCGACTCGAGGTGGACGACTTCAGCATCACCGAATCGCTGGTCGACGTTCCGACGCTCCTGCACGAGTTGAGCGCCGCCTGGGCGGGGCGCGCGGCCACCCTCGGTATCGCCTTCAGCGCGATCGCCTCCGCGACCACGATCACGACGGATCCTCGGCGGCTGCGCCAGGTGATCGACGGTCTCGTCGAGAACGCGATGCGGGTGACCCCGGCCGGTTCGGCCGTGAGCGTCGATGCCGCGGCAGACGCCAGCGGAGTGCTCATCGCGGTGCTCGACGGCGGGCCCGGCCTCGCGCCGGACGACCTGGCCGTCGCGTTCGAGCGCGGCGTGCTGCACGGGCGCTACCGCGACATCCGGCCGATCGGGACGGGGCTGGGGCTCTCGATCGCCGCGCGGCTCGTCGAGCGGCTCGGGGGCAAACTCTCGGTGGCCAATCGACCGGAGGGCGGCGCCGTTTTCAGCGTGCGGCTGCCCTGAACGGCCCCGGCTGGGCGCGGACCTTCCCACGCTGACCGGCGATTCAGTGCCGGATGCGCTGGCAGTGCGCGCAGAAGTGCGACCCACGATTCATGAAGGATTCGCGCACGATGAGTCGCCCGCAGCGCGCGCAGGGTTTGCCCTGCTGCCCGTAGGCCTGCAGGGAGTGCGCAAAATATCCCGACTGACCGTTGACGTTGACGTACTGCGAATCAAAACTCGTTCCACCCTCTGCGAGCGCGCGACCGAGCACGGCGCGCACCTCCGCCAGCACAGTTTTTGCCCGCGCCAGGGACAGCGAAGACGTCGGTTGGTCGTAGTGCACTTTCGCCGCCCATAGCGATTCGTCTGCATAGATATTTCCGATGCCACTTATCAGGGTCTGGTCGAGCATGGCGCGCTTGATGGTGGTGTTCTTGGCTCTCAACCTGGCCAGAAACCGGTCGTCATCGAAATGCGCATCGATCGGGTCACGTGCGATATGGGCCACCTGCGAGGGAACGAGCTGGTCGGGGTGATCCGTCGTCGGCACGAGACTGTCGATGGCCATAGAGCCGAAGATTCGCTGGTCGACGAAATTGAGCCGGTAGCGGGTGTCGGAGGCGGCACCGTCGGCCGGCCGAGTGGATCGCACGTCGATGCGGATGCGGGTCAACGCGTCATCGGTGGTCGTGTCGCGCAGGAGCACTTGCCCGCTCATGCCGAGATGGATGACCAGTGCCTCGGGCTCGCCCTCGGAGCCGTGCGCCAGCGGAATCCACAGAAATTTGCCGCGACGCCGGGGAGCAAGCATGGTGCGACCCGCCAGCCTGTCGATGAAATCCTCGCTGGGGCCGGGGTGGCGGCGAAGCGATCGCTCGTCGAAGACGGTGCTGGATGTCACGGTCGCCCCTGTGACGACCGGCTCAAGCCCTGCCCGTACCACCTCTACCTCTGGCAGCTCTGGCACGCGAAGCTACTGCGCCTGCAGGATCGTCCACGCGTCGAGTGCCGCCGCCATCTCCGCCTGCTTCTTGCTGGAGCCAGAGCCCACCGCCACCTCACGGCTGCCGAGGATCGCGACGGCGTGGAAGCGCTTGGAATGGTCGGGCCCGCTGTTCGTCACGCGGTAGCTGGGAACGCCCATCCCGAGCCGTGCCGCGAGTTCTTGCAGGCTGGTCTTGGGATCCATCGAGGCACCGAAGCGGTCGGGATCCGCCAGCAGGGGGTGGATGAGGTGAAGCACCAGCGCCGTCGCGACATCGCCGCCACGATCGAGATAGGTCGCGCCGATGATCGCTTCGACGGTGTCGGCGAGGATGGACGACTTGTCGCGCCCGCCGGTCTGCTCCTCACCCTTACCCAGACGGATGTGCGCGCCCAGCCCGATCGAGCGGGCTATCTCGGCGAGTGCGACGGTGGAGACCAGGCTCGCGCGACGCTTGGCAAGCTCGCCCTCATCCAGCGTCGGATTCTCGGTGTACAGCATCACGGTGACGGCCTGGCCGAGAATCGAGTCGCCCAAAAACTCGAGCCGTTCGTTGTGGGCGAGCCCACCGTTTTCATACGCGAAAGAACGGTGCGTGAGCGCTAACTCCCGCACCGAGTCGTTGATCACGACACCGAGCGCCAGCGTTAACGGGTCACCAACGATGCCAGCGTCGCCCAAAGGACGAGCCAGCGGCTGCGGCATCAGGTGCGCGGCCGTAGGCGACTGCGCAGACGTCGAGGACGAATTAGACGTCGGCGACCTTACGGCCCTTGTACTCCATGTACAGGGGCGTGCCGGTCGAGTCCTCTACGACCTTCGCGCGGTGCGGGAGGCTGTAAACGGTCTTGCCGTTTTCGATGGTCTTGACGAGCGTGGGGGCAGTTGCCTTCCACTGGGCGCGGCGCATGCGGGTGCTTGCCCGCGACATCTTGCGCTTTGGTACGGCCATGGTTATCTCTTCTCTTCTGTGGAGTCGTTGGGGCTGTCTTGGTCGAGACCCTCAAGCCCGGCAAGGGCACCCCAGCGCGGATCGATGGGAGCCTCATGCTCATGACCGGGGTTGTCGAGAAGCCGTACTCCGCATTCGGGGCACAGGCCGAGGCAATCTTCCTGACAGACCGGTTGGAACGGTAGTGAAAGCACCACCGCATCCCTGACCACGGGTTCTAGGTCGACGTGGTCGTCGTGAACCGTGTAGTCAAAAGCTTCGTCGAAAGAATACGCGAAAAGCTCCGCGAATTCGACTTTCACCGGCAGCTTCACCTCGATGAGGCATCGCACGCACTCGCCATCGGCCGTGCCTCGCGCGATGCCAGACACCAAAATGCCGTCGTGCAGCGACTCCATGCGGGTGTCAACCTGCAGCACCCCGCCGGTCTGGATGCCGATGACGGCATTGCCGAAACCCTCCGGCACGACGATGTCGAGCTCGTTGTCACGCATCTCGCCAGGGCGGTGCATGAGGTCGTACACGGGGATTGTGTACGGGGTTGAAGTGAAGTGTGGCACGAGCGCCAATCTTACGCGTCGCATTGCGCCGACGGGATGCCGTGGCCGGCGCCCATAGCGAACGGCCGGCCAGCATTCCTAGAGCGTCGCCTCCACCGCCGTGAACGCCTCGTCGTAGATGGCCAGAGCCTCGGCGACCTCAGCCGGGGTCACGATGCAGGGCGGCACCACGTGGATGCGGTTATCGGCGGTGAACGGCAGCAGGTTGCGGGCCATCAGGGCCTTCTTCAGCTCAAGCACCACCCCGCCAGACACCGGCTGGCGAGTCTCGCGATCGTCGACCAGATCGAGCGCCCAGAACACACCGAGCCCGCGCACGTCACCGATCAGCGGATGCTTCGCCGCGAGCTCGGCAAGCCCGGGACCGAGGTGGTCTTCACCGATCATCCTGGCGTTGTCGACGATGCCCTCTGACTCCATCGCGTCGATCGCCCCGACGATGGAGGCCATAGCGAGCGGATGACCGGAGTAGGTCAGCCCGCCAGGGAAGACCTGGGTATCGAAGGCGTTGGCGATCGATTCGGAGATGAGCACGCCGCCGGTGGGCACGTAGCCGGAGTTAACCCCCTTGGCGAAAGTCACCAGGTCGGGC
>JANXTJ010000182.1 GCA_025352485.1 Salinibacterium sp. | reverse complement strand
CGAGAGCATCCTGCCGTTGCTACCGGCTGAGCGAGACCTCCTGCCCGATCTGGTGGCGGCCCGGTTGGTCATGCGCAGCGTCATCCCGAACATCGTGCTGCGGGAGCGAACCGACAGCCTGCACTACGCCGATAAAAATCTCCGCCTGCTGCACCGCCTGCTGGAAGGAACCTGATGGCCGGCCCGACCACCTACTTTGATCCGACAGATTCGGCCGGCCTCGAGCCACCCGTCCGAGATCTGATCGAGCGCCGCGCGCGCGCGATGGGCTCGGCCTACCGGCTGTTTTATCAGGACCCCGTGCAGCTCGCGCGCGGTAGTGGAACGAAGGTCTATGACGTGGATGGCGTCGAGTACCTCGACGCATACAACAATGTTCCTTCGGTGGGCCACGCTCACCCGCGCGTGGTGGCCGCGATCGCAGCGCAGGCCGCGCTACTGACCACGCACACTCGCTACCTGTCTGAACCGACGGTGAACTACGCGGAAGACCTGCTGTCGACCCTGCCAGAGCACATCGCCAATGTCATGTTTACCTGCACGGGATCGGAGGCGAACGACCTCGCGCTGCGGATCGCCAAACTTGCGACCGGGGGCACCGGTGTGATCGTGACGCGCAACGCCTACCATGGCGTCACGACCGAGATCGCGGCGATCTCGCCCTCCCTCGGCGGAGTGCAATCACTGGCCGACTGGACGCGGGTGATCCCGGCGCCGGGGCCCGGCATCGGATTCGCGGAGGCCGTTGAAGCTGCGATAGCCGACCTCGCGCTGGCCGGCATCCGGCCCGCCGCCCTCATCGTCGATACGATCTTTGCCTCTGACGGCGTCTTCGCCGATGTGCCAGGGCTGGCGCACGCCGCCGCCGCCGTTCATCGGGCCGGCGGCCTCGTCATCGCCGACGAGGTGCAGCCGGGCTTCGGGCGGCTCGGCACCGGCATGTGGGGCTTCGAGCGCCACGCCCTGAGGCCCGACATCGTGACGGTGGGCAAGCCGATGGGCAACGGGGCGCCAATCGCCGCCATGCTTGCCCGCAGAGAGCTGGTCGACGAATTCAACAGCCACGGCCGCTACTTCAACACGTTCGGCGGAAGCTCCGTCTCGATTGCCGCGGCGCAGGCCACCCTCGACGTGCTGCGCGACGAGAACCTGATTGGAAACGCACGGGTAGTGGGCGACTATCTTGTCGCCGGACTGACCCACCTCGGGCGGTTCGTCGAGGTGCGCGGCGCTGGGCTGTTCATCGGCGCGCAGCTGGAGAACGAGAGAGTCGCCGTGGCGGCCGTCAACGCGCTCAGGGCTCGTCGAGTGCTGATCTCTGCCGCAGGGCCCGCCAACGACACCCTGAAGATCCGGCCCCCGCTGCCGTTCAGCATCGCGGATGCCGATCGCCTGCTCACCGAGCTGGCGACGGCGTTGCCGTAACTTGCCGTTCGCGTGGCTCAGGAGCCGGAGCTGACCTTCTCGAGCTTGGCGCGCTCTTCGGCCTCAATACGGGCGTAGACCTTGCGCTCGGTGCGATCGGCACGAATGATGGCGCGCATCGCGAACCAAAAGATCAGACCGACAAGAATTGTTGGGGTGACGGAAAAGATCGCGTTCGACCAGAAGTCCTGGGGCATCTACCCAGAGTAGCTCTTGATAATGAATGCCACCGCGACGACAATCAGGAGCCCCCCTAGAGCGAGGGCCATGACGAGCCGGGAACTCCTGCGATCCACTACTGGCCCTTGGTGATGATCCCGACCACACCGGAGATCACGAGGTAAAGCCCGACGCCGCCGACGATGACCCAGATCGCAATGCGGCTCATCGAGGGCCCGGGCTTCGGATCACTCGGCAGCTTGAGGTCGGTCACGCGTTGCAGCCTAGTTGACGATCGCTGCGGCCCGGTGAGAGCGGGCTACTTGACCAACGGGAACAGGATCGTCTCGCGGATCCCCAGACCCGTGATCGCCATGAGTAGTCGATCGATTCCCATGCCCATGCCACCGGTAGGCGGCATCCCGTGTTCAAGCGCCCGCAGAAACTCCTCGTCGAGACGCATCGCCTCGGGGTCGCCCTTACTCGCGAGCAACGCCTGCGCGACAAAACGCTCGCGCTGCACGACCGGGTCGACCAGCTCGGAGTAGCCGGTGGCGAGCTCGAAGCCGCGGATGTATAGATCCCACTTCTCGACCACACCCGCGATCGAGCGGTGGTCCCGCACGAGCGGCGAGGTGTCGACCGGGAAGTCCATGACGAAGGTCGGGCGCGTGAGACCTGGCTTGATGTAGTGCTCCCAGAGCTCTTCGACCAGCTTGCCGTGGGTGGCCAGCGGCACCTGAACGCCGACCGTTTCCGCGTGCTCCTGCAGGAAGGCGACCGAGCTCTGTGGCGTGATGGCCAGACCGGATGCAGCGGTGAGCGAGTCATACATCGAGATGCGATCCCACTGCCCGCCCAGGTCATACTCCGTGCCATCCGCCCAGGTCACCACGAGCCCACCGGATACCGCGATCGCGGCCTTCTGCACGAGCTCCTGAGTCAGGTCGGCCATCTGGTGGTAGTCGCCGTATGCCTCGTATGCCTCCAGCATGGCGAACTCGGGCGAATGGGTTGAGTCGGCACCCTCGTTGCGAAAGTTGCGGTTGATCTCGTAGACCCGGTCGATGCCCCCGACGACAGCACGCTTGAGGAAGAGCTCGGGCGCGATGCGCAGAAAAAGTTCGGTGTCGAAAGCGTTGCTGCGGGTCGCGAAGGGGCGCGCAGATGCCCCGCCGTGAATCGTCTGCAACATCGGGGTCTCGACCTCGAGGTAGGCGCGCTCCGTGAAGGTGTTGCGCAATGAGGCGTTGACGGCCGCCCGCGCGCGGACGGTAGTGCGCGCCTGCTCCCGCACGATCAGGTCGAGGTAGCGGCTGCGCATCCTGGCCTCGTCGCTGAGCTCTGAATACATGTTCGGCAGCGGCAGGATGGCCTTTGCCGCGATCTGCCAGGTCGTCACCATCACCGAAAGCTCGCCGCGACGACTCGAGATGACCTCGCCGCTGACGAAGACATGGTCACCCAGGTCGACAAATTCTTTCCACTCGTTGAGCGAATCTTCGCCCACCTCGGCAAGGCTCACCATGGCCTGGATGCGCGAGCCGTCCCCCGATTGCAGGGTCGCGAAGCACAGCTTGCCGGTGTTGCGCTGAAACACCAAGCGGCCGGCGATGCCGACGGTCTGGCCGGTGGTGTCATCCGCGACGAGGTGCGCGAACTGCTCGCGCAGAGCACCGATCGTGGTGTCAACGGGAACCGCCACCGGGTAGGCCTCGCGACCGCTCGCGATGAGCTTGTCGCGCTTGGCCAGGCGCACCGCCTTCTGCTCGAAGATGTCCTCTGCGGACGGTTCTGCGGCGGGCTCTGGGGTGGGGCTGGTGTCGTCGCTCATAGCCGTCCCATGTTACCGGCGCTTAGCGCCGCGGCCGCCTAGCTAGCTGTTGAGGTAGACCTGCTCATTGTCGATCAGCCGTGTTTCACCCAGAGTCGCGGCAACAATCGCCATCGCCTTGCCGCGGTAGTTGTCGTCAACGGGCACGAACGATGCGGGCTGCACGATCTTGAAATAGTCGAGCTTCACGAGCGGTTCGCCCATGAAGACGGCCTGGGCCGCGGCGAGGGCCGCGTCGATGCCCCGATCGGCGGATGCCGCTGCCGCTTCCAGCGCCGTCGAGAGCGTGCGCGCGGCGCGGCGCTCTTTCGCGTCGAGAAACCGGTTGCGGCTGGACAGCGCGAGCCCGTCGGCCTCGCGCACGGTGTCGATGACCTCCACCCGCACCGGCAGATTGAGGTCATCGATCATGCGGCGAACCAGATAGAGCTGCTGGGCATCTTTCTGGCCGAAGCTGACGATATCGGGCATGACGATATCGATGAGCTTCGCGACGACCGTCAGAACCCCGTCGAAATGGCCGGGGCGCGCGGCACCCTCGTACAGCGCGCCAATTTTGCCCGCTGTGATTTTCGTCTCGGTGGGGCCGGCCGGATACATTTCGGCTTCGGTCGGAGCGAACACGAAAGCAACGCCCAGCGGGCCGAGCAGCCGCAGGTCGGATTCGAGGTCGCGGGGATATTTCGCGAGATCTTCGCCGGCACCAAACTGGGTCGGGTTGACGAAGATCGAGACGACCCGGATGTCGGCGAGTTCTGCCGTACGCCGCACGTGTGAGAGGTGCCCCTCGTGCAGGGCGCCCAGGGTCGGTGTGAGCGCAATCGTGCGGCCAGCACGACGCTCAGCGGCGATGGTGTCACGAATCTCTGCGATGGTCTCGAACACGACGGGCCGAGACACTGCACTCACTAGCTGTCCTCCGGGTCTTGACTATCCGGCTCGAAAACCAGTGACGACAGATCGATCGTAGCCGCACTCGCGGCGGCGAGGGCCGTCTCGACCGCCGAGCGCACCAGCGGGGCCAGCACCGCCCCCGGGCTATCAATACCGAGCCCGGCCAGCAGGCCAACGGCCTGCCCCACGATCGCGGCCGAGAAACTGGTGGCCGTCTCGATCGCCTCCGCGTAGCTGGCGCGGTCGGCCTCTGCAATCACGACAGGCTCCGCTCCCATCTCGACCACGAGCGCCTGCCCGATCGGAAGAACGGCGGTCGGCGCGGTGACGGCGCAGAAACATTCCCGCAGCCGAACCAGATCAAGGCTTGTGCCGGTGAACACCATGGCGGGATGCACGGCCAGCGGTATCGCGCCGGCTGCTGTCGCGGCCCCGAGCACCGAGTGCCCGTATTTCGCGGCCGTGTGCAGCACGAGCTGGCCCGGCTGCCACGCCCCGGCCGCGGCGAGTCCGGTGACAAGGCGCTCGAGTTCGGCGCCGGGAACCGCAAGAATCACCAGTTCGCTACGTTCAATGAGCTCGGGAATTTCGAGGATGGGAACCCCCGGCAGCATCGCCTCTGCGCGGTCCCTGCTGTGTTCGGAGATCGCGGAGATGCCCACGATCGCGTGGCCGGCTCCCGCGAGCGCCGCCCCGAGCACGGGTCCCACTCGTCCGGCACCGATGATACCGATGCCGAGTCGACCGGAGCGCGGGCTCATGAGGCTGCCACGGCGTGGGGGCGCGAGCCGTCGGGCGAGGCCCGCCAGCGATGGCTGGTGTCGGTCGAGGCGGCCGCCACCGCGGCATCCGCAGACTGGATGAAGAAGTGGGTGGCATCGACGGCATCGAGCGCGCCGATATGCCCGATGACCGGGCCCGAAACGGTATGCAGCCTGATCGCGGCCAGACGCAGGCGGCGCAACAGCGGCCCCTGTCGCAGTTCGATGCTCTGCACCCGCGGCAACGGCACGATCAGAAGCTCACGCCAGATGGCACCCTTGCGCAGCAACAGCAGATCGCCTGAGGTCGCAAAGCCGTTACGGCGCCGCGAAAACCAGCGCAGTATCACCGCCCGTCGCGGTGAGTTCGTGAAGCCGTCCGCGCCGCTCCCGGTCATGCCGCGCTCGAGCAGAGCAACGCTCTCGGCATCCCGAGCGGGCAGCACGAGCGCGAGCACCTTCCGCACATCGTCGACACTGCCCACCGGCAACACGGTGGTCTGGGAATGATGTGACCCGCGCGATCGGGTGCTGGTGGCGCGGTTGATCGTGATCTCCCACCACCCGAACGGTCGCCAGAGCAGCGGTTGATGAACTCGAACGGCATGGATGCGGCCGGGCGGCAGCGTCTCGTTGCTGGTCGAGAGCAGTCCGAAGCCGACCCGCATGCCGTCAGGGGTCGCGGCGATGCTGTACCGCACCGACCGGGTGAATTTGGTGACGTAGAAGCTACCCATGCCGATGATGCCGGGCACAAAGGCGACGAGGATGAAGAGGTCGCGAGTCGTGGTGGCCACCGCGATGAACACAGCAAGAACGAGGAACACAAACAGGGTGAATCCGCCCAGGATAATGGAGCCGATGAGGCGCCCCATGTGCATTTGCACTACGGATTCGGGAGCTACGGCATCCGGATCGAGCTCGGGGGCGAGCAGTTCTTTCGCGCGCTGTTCGACCAGCGCACGCGCCTTCTCCGCCGCTGTCAGACCCGCGAGCGCGTTCGGCTCGGCGGCGCGTGCCGCCGACGCGGTGCCGGAGGCCAACAGCAGAATCTCGCGGCGCAGCTCGTCGGCGGCCGCTGAGCCCAGGTAGACGAGCTGCACATTCGCGTCGTGGCCGGCCACGTTGACCTCGAGTTTTGCCGCACCGAAGACCCGCGCCAGCCGCGGCCGGGTGATGTTGACGCCCTGGATGCGGTCGAGGCGGCCCCGACGGTTCGTGCGCAACAGCACCCCGCTGCGCACCTCGACCAGT
>JANXTJ010000123.1 GCA_025352485.1 Salinibacterium sp. | reverse complement strand
GCTTTCGGCTCGCGGCCTTCGCGGCCTTCGCGGCCTTCGGCACCGGCATCTGTTTGCGGGCGACCGGGCGGCGGGGCTCCCCGCGGCGCACCTGACCGGGCAGCGGGCGCGAGCGACGGCCGTAGATCAGAGTTGACGAGTCGAGCAGCCAGGGCACCAGGGCGATCACGACGCCGTGCACCAGGGCGAGCTTCTGGCGAATCCGGCGGGCCTTGTGGTTGTGCAGGAGGTTTTCCCACCAGTGACCGACGATGTATTGCGGGGTGTAAACGGTGACCACTTCAGAGCCGTGCTCCTCGCGGCGATCCTTGATGTACCTCGCCAGCGGCGCGCTGATGTCGCGGTAGGGGGAGAGCAAAACCCGCAGCGGCACCTGGATGTTCTGGTCAACCCAGTCGTGCTCCAGCTTGTCGGTCGCCGCGTCGTCGATCGAGACGTGCACGGCCTCTATCGAGTTGTGGCGGGCAGCGATCGCGTAATCCAGAGCCTTCAACACGGGCTTCTGCATGCGCCCGACGAGCACGATCGCGTGATCGCCCTTGGCCCCAAAGCGAGTGTGCGGGTCGGCCTCGATCTCCTCGTCGACATCCCGATAGTAGCGATTCACGCCGAGCATCAGCAGGTAGAGGATCGGCATGATGATGAAGACGATGTAGGCGCCGTGGGTGAACTTGGTGATCGTCACGATGATGAGCACCGTGAAGGTCATGAGCGCACCGAACGTGTTGATCCCCCGATAGATCCGGATCGCCGCGCGATTCGGGGTGGTCGGATCGCGCAGCAGTTTCGTCCAGTGTTTGATCATGCCGGTCTGGCCGAGGGTGAACGAGACGAAGACGCCGATGATGTAGAGCTGGATGAGGGCGGTGACTTCCGCGCGGAAAATCACCAGAATGACGGCGGCGGCCACGGCCAACGCGATGACACCGTTCGAGAAGATCAGCCGGTCGCCGCGGGTGGAGAGAGATTTGGGCGCGTACTTGTCGCTGGCCAGAACCGATCCGAGCAGCGGGAAGCCGTTGAAGGCGGTGTTGGCGGCGAGCAGGAGAACCGCCGCGGTGGCGCCTTGGATGATGAAGAACGGCAGGGAGTTGTTGCCGAAGACGCTCGACGCGATCTGGGCGATCAGGCTGCGCTGCGGGGTGGTCGCGCAGTCTTGGAAGCCCACAAGATCACAGGGGTGCTCGGCGTAGTGCACGCCGGTGATCAGGGCGACAGTGATGAGTCCGGCGAAAAGCACGATGGCGATGGTGCCCATGGCGACCAGGGTTTTTTGGGCGTTCTGGATCTTCGGGCGGCGGAAGGCCTGCACGCCGTTAGAGATCGCTTCGACGCCGGTGAGGGCGGAGCATCCACTCGCGAAAGCGCGCAGCAGAAGTAGCACCAACGCGGCTTGACCGAGGGATGCGCCCTTGACGTCGAAACCGGCGCTCTCGGCGACGGGCGCATCGCCCAACGCCGTGCGCACGAGTGCGGCCACGACCATGACCACGATGCTGGCGATAAAGAGATAGGTGGGGATCGCGAAAGCGCGGCTCGACTCGCTGACCCCCCTGAGGTTGACGGCGGCCAAAAGAATAATGAACCCGACGGCAATCTCGACCCGAAATTCGGCGAGGGCCGGCAGCGCGGAGATGATGTTGTCGACACCGGAGGCGACCGACACCGCGACGGTCATGATGTAGTCCACGAGCAGGGCGGATGCCACCACCAGCCCCGCGCGCTCGCCGAGGTTCTTGTGCGCCACCTCGTAGTCGCCGCCACCGCTCGGGTAGGCCTTGATGATTAGCCGATACGACACCACGACGGTGGCCATCAGCAGGATCACCGCGGCCGCGATCCACGGCGCGAAGGTGAAGAACGACAGCCCGCCGATGATCAGAATGAGCAGCAGCTCCTGCGGGGCATACGCCACCGACGACAGCGCATCGCTGGAGAAGATCGGCAGAGCAAGATGCTTGGGGAGGAGCTGGCCTTCAAGTTTCTCGGAGGCAAGAGGCTCGCCGATGAGCCACCGCTTGGGCGACCGGCCTTCAGTAGTCACGAGGGGCGAGCCTACTCTTTGCCCGACGCCTGTCAACTCGTAGCGGACTCCAAAAATTCCCGTGCGAGCCGCGCTACGCCGAAACGGGAGCCTCGGCGGGAGTTGCGGCCGGGTGGGCGGCAGCATCCGGAACCCGCAGCAGCGGCAGCGTCACGTTCACCATCGGGCCGATGAGCAGCGCGAACGCGAGTGTTCCGACCCCCACCGTGCCGCCGAGTAGCCAGCCCCCGCCCAGCACGGTGACCTCGATCACGGTGCGCACGATCCAGATTTTCCAGCCGAAGCGCTTGTGGATGCCGGTCATCAGCCCGTCGCGCGGCCCCGGCCCGAAGCGCGCGCCAATGTATAGCCCGGTGGCGATGGCGAGAAGCACGAGCGCCCCGGCGAGCAGCAGGATGCGCGGCAGCAGGTCAACGGGAGTGGGCAGCAGCGCCAGCCCCAGTTCGATACTCGGGCCGATGGTAATCACGTTGGCGACGGTTCCCACGCCGGGTCGCTGCCGGATCGGGATCCAGAGCAGCAGCACGAGCACGCCCACGATGTTGGTGATGAGGCCGAAGGGCAGCCCGGTGTGCAGCAGGATTCCCTGGGTGAGCACGTCCCACGGGGCCGTTCCGAGCCCGGCGCGCAGCATCATCGCGATGGAGAAGCCGTAGAGCACGAGCCCGACGATGAGTTGGGTCACCCTGCGGGTCATGATCAGGGCACCGAACGAGGAAGAAGAGCGGGAGGAAGACAGGGAGAAGGCCACCGGGCAATCCAATTACGCAATTGGTCGGCGAGCAAGAGGCCAATCTTGCTAACGTGGCCACATGAGTTCGGTGTCTGCCCGGGTATTGGCCACACTATTGGAGGGCTGGCGGGATGCCGGGGTCGCGTATGCGGCGCTCGCCGACCGCATCCGGCTGCTGGTTCTCGACGGCAGGGTGGGCTCCGGCACCCGACTGCCGGCGGAGCGCGAGCTTGCCGCCCAGCTCGGGGTCAGCCGCACGACAGTCACCGCTGCCTATGCCGAGCTGCGCTCATCCGGATACCTGCTGAGCGTGCGCGGTTCCGGCAGCGTGGCACAGTTGCCGTTTCGGGCGGCCGTCGCCGCCGACCCCAACCATTCGGGGTACCTCGATTTCAGTAAGGCGACCATGCCGGCCGTCGCCGGTGTCGCCGCCGCTGCGCTGCTGGCTGCTGAGCAACTGCCTGCCTATCTGGGGGAGTCCGGCTTCGACCCGGTGGGCCTTCTCGTGCTGCGCGAGGCGCTCGCCGATCGCTACACGTCGCGCGGGCTGCCCACCACGCCCGACCAGATCATGGTGACGATGGGGGCGCAGCACGCGATCTCGCTCATCGCGCGCACCGTCATGGCCCGCGGCGATCGCGCCCTCATCGAGAATCCCAGCTACCCGCACGCCCTCGACGCGCTGAAAACGGCGGGGGCGCGCATCGCGGCGGTCAATGTCTCCACCGATGACGGGTGGGATGAGGATGCGCTCGAGCAGATCATCCAGCGCACCAGCCCGTCGTTGGGCTACCTCATGCCCGACTATCACAACCCGACAGGTCGCTCCATGGATGTGGGGATGCGCGAGCGCATTCTCGCCCTCGCCGCCCGGCACGGCACGACCCTGGTCGCCGACGAAACGATGGCAGAGCTCGGGCTCGACGGCACCACCAACACCGTTCCGTTCGCGGCGCACGGCAGCGCGATCCTCGTCGGCTCCGTCGGCAAGACGGTGTGGGGGGGCGTGCGGCTCGGCTGGATCAGGGCCGATCGCAGCGTCATCCAACGGCTGGTCAGGTCGCGCAGTTCGGGCGATCTGGGCACGCCGATCCTCGAGCAACTGTTGGTGCTCAACCTGCTGCGTGACTTCGATTCGATTCTGGATGCGCGACGCAGCTACCTGCGCGTCGGTCGCGAACGCCTCGAGCGCCTGCTCGCCGACCGGCTACCGCAGTGGCACGTGCCGCACACCCAGGGTGGGCTGACGGCGTGGGTCAACCTCGGGCATCCGGTCAGTTCGCAACTGGCCCTGGCCGCCCGAAACGAGGGGCTCATCATCGCTGCGGGCCCGCGCTTCGGAATCGACGGCGCCTTCGAACGGTTCATCCGCATCCCGTTCTCCTACAGCGAAGACGTGACCGTTCGTGGGGTCGATGCCCTCGCCGCCGCCTGGGCGACGGTCGGGCGCCACCCCATGGCGGAGTCGCCCGCCGACCTGACTGCCTCCGTCGTTTAGGTAATCCGACCGGAGGTCAGGTAATCCGACCGGAGCACGCCCGGTTAACTAATCCGACCGGAGTACGCCGCAGGCCATCCGCGGAGCCATAATTTTATGAGGGATGCTGGCGTCTGCCGCGTTCCCGTCGCACCGTTCCCCGCAGAAGAGAGTTTCCCCGTGCACTTTCTATCCGTCTTCAGCCTGCGCAACCGTGCCCTGATCGCCCTGGTGACGATCGTCGTCGGAGTGTTCGGCGGGCTGGCGCTCACCTCGCTCAAGCAGGAGCTCATCCCGTCGCTCTCGCTGCCGCAGATCTTCATCATCTCGAGCTACCCGGGCGCCTCACCCGCTGTGGTCGATAAGGATGTCTCCACCCCCATCGAAGCCGCGATTCAGGGTGTCGCCGGGCTCGACTCGACCACCGCAACATCGAACGCCAATGTCTCGAGCATCACGGCGTCGTTCGCCTACGGAACCAACATCGCGACCGCTGAGCAGAAGGTTCAGCTGGCGATCAACCGCATCCAATCGACCATCCCCAAGTCGGTCGAAACGCAGGTGTTGACCTTCAACTTCTCCGACCTGCCGGTCATCCAGATCGCGGTAACGAGCGACATGAGCCCGCAAGACCTCGCGGCAAAGCTCGCCGGTTCGACGGTCGTGGCGATCAAGAAGCTGGCCGACGTGAGCGACGCGAGCCTGCTCGGCACCTCCACCCAGCGCCTCGTAATCACGCCCAACCCCGACACCCTCTTGGCCGACGGTCTCAGCAACCAGTCGATCCGCGACGCCCTCAACAACAATGGCGTGCTCTTGCCTGCCGGCCAGATCACGGAAGACGACAAAACTCTCACCGTGCAGGCGGGCCAGCGGCTCGAAAGCTCAGACGCCGTAGCGGCGTTGCCCCTACTCGGCGGCCGCACCGGCAGCCCCGTGACGATCGCGGATGTCGCCACCGTCGCAGTCGTCGATAACCCGGTGACCGGCATCTCGCGTGTCAATGGCAAGCCGTCTGTCACGATCGCAATCACCAAGACTCCGGCTGGAAACACCGTCGCGGTCTCTCGTGAGGTTCGGGATGCGATCCCGCAGCTCGAATCGGCTCTCGGCAGCAACACCAAGTTCACCATCGCGTACGACCAGGCCCCGTTTATTCAGGAGTCGATCAACAGCCTCGCTACCGAGGGGCTGCTCGGCCTCGCCTTTGCCGTCGTCATCATCCTGCTGTTCCTGCTGTCGGTGCGCGCGACTCTGGTGACCGCCATCTCGATCCCGGTCTCGGTGCTCATCACGTTCATCGGCATGCAGGCCGCCGGCTACACCCTCAACATCATCACGCTCGGCGCTCTCACGATCGCGGTCGGCCGGGTGGTTGATGACTCCATCGTGGTGATCGAGAACATCAAGAGGCATATCGGGCTGGGCGAGGCGAAACTGCCCGCGATCCTCGCCGCCGTGCGCGAGGTGGCCGGCGCCGTGACGGCATCGACGGTCACGACGATCGCCGTGTTCTTGCCGATCGCGCTGGTGGGTGATATCACCGGTGAGCTGTTCAGGCCCTTTGCCCTCACGGTGACGATCGCGCTCGCCGCATCACTCTTCGTTGCACTGACGATCGTTCCGGTGCTGGCCTACTGGTTCCTCGGCAGCAAGCCCGCCCGAGCCGCTGTGCCGGCCGTCGCGGGTGGCGCCCCAGTCGCCGCGACCGCGCTCGCTGTCGACGAACTTGACACCCCCACCCGCCTGCAGAAGGGTTACCTGCCAATCATCACGTGGACCCTCAAGCGGCCTATTGCCACGATTCTCGCGGCGATTCTGCTGCTCGGTGGCACGGTCGCGCTCATCCCGTTCATGAAGACAAACTTCATCGGCAACAGCGGGCAGAACACTCTCACCGTCAACCAGACCCTGCCGCTGGGCTCGAGCCTCGATGCTCGGGATGCCGCCGCCATGAAGGTCGAAAAGGTTCTCATCGATCTCCCCGGCGTCAAGACCGTCCAGCTCTCGATCGGATCCAGCGGAAGCTCCTTGCGGCAGGCCTTCTCCGGGTCGGGGGCATCCACTTTCTCGCTGACGACCGATCCCGCCGCCGACCAGGTGAAGCTGCAGGCAGACGTGCGCGCCGCCGTCGCCTCGATCGATAACGCGGGGGTCGTCACACTGGCCCCGGCCGCCTCCGGATTCGCCTCATCCAACATCGCCATTAACGTCACGGCGACGAGCGAGGCGGAGTTACGCGCCGCCACCGACGACCTCGTCGCGGCCGTTGAGAAGCTGCCGGTGGTGACTCAGGCCACCAGCAACCTCTCCAACAACCAGCCGTTCATTGGCATCACCGTCGACCGGGATAAGGCCGCAGCGGCCGGCCTCAGCGAAATCGCCGTCGGCGGCATCGTCACGGCGGCGATGAACCCCAGCTCCGTCGGTTCCGTGGTGATTAGCGAGAAGACGCTGTCGATTTACATCCTGAATAGCAGCGCGCCGACGACGATTCAACACCTCAAAGACTTCTCGATCCCCACCAAGAAGGGCGTGGTGCCTTTGTCGGATCTAGCCGCGGTCGAGCAGACCAACGGCCCGTCGAGCATCACCACCATCAAGGGTGAGCGCTCTGCCACGATCTCGATCACACCCAAGAACGATGACACCGGCACTGCGTCTTCGGTCGTTTCGGCGGCGGTTGCCGGCGTGAAACTGCCCGCGGGTGCAACGGCCACGCTCGGCGGGGTGACGGCACAGCAGGGCGACGCGTTCAAACAGCTCGGGCTGGCGCTGCTGGCCGCGATCCTGATCGTCTACGTCGTAATGGTGGCGACCTTCAAGAGCCTGCGCCAGCCGCTGCTGTTGCTCGTCTCCGTGCCCTTCGCGGCGACCGGTGCCATCGCGTTGCAGGTCATCTCTGGCATCCCGCTGGGTGTTGCTTCGCTGATCGGTGTGCTCATGCTGATCGGCATCGTGGTGACCAATGCCATCGTGCTCGTCGACCTCATCAACCAATATCGAGCGCGAGGGATGTCGGCGCGCGACGCGATTATTCACGGCGCGGCCCGCCGGCTTCGGCCCATCCTGATGACGGCATTCGCGACGATCTTCGCGCTGATTCCCCTCGGGATCGGGCTTACCGGCAACGGCGGCGGTTTCATCTCGCAGCCGCTGGCCATCATCGTGATCGGCGGGTTGGTGTCATCCACTCTTCTGACGCTCGTGGTGCTGCCGACGCTTTACTACCTCGTCGAAGGGGCGAAGGAGCGGCGCGAGCAGAAGAGGGCCGCGAAGGCGGCGCCCGCGGCTGGTTAGGCTCTGGGGGTGGCCACCCCCGACTTCGTTCTCGCGCTGAGGGCGAAGATCGGGCATGACCCGCTCTGGCTATCTGGCGTCACCGCGGTCGTGGTGCGCGGCGACGAGGTCTTGCTGGTCAGGCGGGCCGACAACGGTGCGTGGACTCCCGTCACGGGCATCATCGACCCGGGCGAGCAGCCGGCGACGGCCGCCGAGCGCGAGACGCTTGAGGAAGCCGGGATCGTCGCGATCGCGGAAGCGCTCGCCTGGGTGCAGGTCACCGACGAGGTGGTGTACGACAACGGCGACCGCTCGCGCTACATCGATCTGGTGTTCCGCTGCCGTTTCGTTTCGGGGCAGCCGTATCCGGTCGACGGCGAAAACACCGAGGTGGCGTGGTTTCGCCTTGATGCGTTGCCAGAGCTGTCGACGAACATGCGCGCCCGCCTGAGCGCGGCGGTCGAGTTCGACGGCACGACCAAATTCGAGCGTTAGGGCTCGATCAGGCCGAGGCGTTTCTCCATGCAGACGCTTGAGGCCGAGCCGATGTACTGGCCGAACAGGGGAATGTGCCGGTAGCCGTGCTTCTCGTAGAGCGCGAGCGCCGCCACCGAGCGCGGCCCCGTCTCCAGTTGGATGACGCGCACCCCCGCCTGCCGCCCCGCGGTCTCCACGGCTGCGAGTAGCTGCCCCGCAAGCCCCTGGCCGCGGGCGCGGTCTTCGACAAACACCCGTTTCACTTCGGCCGAACCGTCGTGCTTCACCACGAGCGCCGCCATGCCCAGGGCGTCGTTGTCGACCCTGGCCACAAACACGCTCACGTTGGGGGCTTCGAGTTCGGCGACGTCGAGCAGGAAGCATTCATCCGGGGGGTAGAGCGATCGTGCGAACTGGTCGCCCAGACCCAACAGGCGTTCGACGTCGGGTTGTCTTGCCGGTTCAATCGCGATACTCACCGGTCAAGTATCCCGTGGGCCCGGCTTGCGGAAGGCGGGGCAACACGGCGCGGCCGGGGTGGTCGGCGGGCGCTGGTGCTTTGCCCGGCGATAGAGTAACGTTGCCAAGTCGGCTCAAGACAGCGTGGTGTTCCACGCATGGGTTTGTAAGTCTTGCGGGCCGGTTTGCCAGCTAATCCAGTTGGCGACAATCACACGAATGTATGTGACGGCCTCGGTCAAAGACTGCCCGGGTACCAGTAGCGCGCGATTGCGGCGCACTACCTTCATGCGCTCTGTGTTTCCAAACAACAGAGAACCCGGGAAGAACTATGTCTAATTTCAGCAAGCCGTCTACGGGCGGCAAGAAGCCCTACAAGTCCGATGCGCCTAAGGGTGCCCAGCGTGCGGGCCACCGCGGTTACGACGCGTCTGCGTCGGCGGCCGCGCCCAAAAAGCGTTGGACTCAGGATGACCGTGCCGCTCGCACCGGCGACCGCCCGGCCGGCGCCACTCGCCCCGCGGGCGCTACCGGGCGCTCCGACGATCGTCGCCCCGACTGGAGCCCCCGCGACTCCAAGCCGTCGTACCAGGACCGCGCCGCTCAGGCCCGCGGCCAAGAACGCGGCGCGCGCACCGATCGCCCCACCGGCGACCGTCCGAGTTACGGCGACCGCAAGCCGGCCCGTCCGAGCTACGGCGACCGTCCCCCCGTCGAGCGTCCCTCCTATGGTGACCGCCCGGCCCGCCCGTCGTACGACCGCACCGAGCGTCCCGCTCGTCCGGCCTACAACGCCGACCGGCCGGCGTACGGCGCTCGCACCGAGCGCCCGTCTTACGACCGCACCGAGCGTCCTGCCCGTCCGGCGTACAACGCCGACCGTCCGGCGCGCGACGATCG
>JANXTJ010000104.1 GCA_025352485.1 Salinibacterium sp. | reverse complement strand
CTGCCGCTGCGCAACATCCCCGTCGGTACCGTCATCCACATGATCGAGCTGCGCCCGGGTGGTGGCGCCAAAATGGCCCGCTCCGCCGGAGCATCCGTTCGCCTCGTGGCCAAGGACGGCCCCTACGCTCAGCTGCGTCTGCCTTCCGGCGAAATCCGGAACGTCGATGTTCGCTGCCGCGCCACCATCGGCGAGGTCGGCAACGCCGAGCAGTCGAACATCAACTGGGGCAAGGCCGGCCGCATGCGCTGGAAGGGCGTTCGCCCGACCGTGCGTGGAGTTGCCATGAACCCGGTGGACCACCCACACGGTGGTGGTGAGGGTAAGACGTCAGGTGGACGTCACCCGGTCACCCCCTGGGGCCAGAAGGAAGGCCGCACGCGTAAGCGCAAGCTGCCCAGTGATTCGCTCATCGTTCGTCGCCGCAATGTCGGCAAGAAGCGCAAGTAGGAGACGCAGAAGATGCCACGCAGTCTGAAGAAGGGCCCCTTCGTCGACGACCACCTGCTGCAGAAGGTCGTTAAGGCGAATGAGGCCAAGAGCAAGAACGTGATCAAGACCTGGTCGCGCCGCTCGATGATCATCCCGGTAATGCTGGGTCACACCATCGCGGTGCACGACGGTCGCAAGCACATCCCGGTGTTTATCACCGAAACCATGGTGGGCCACAAGCTCGGCGAGTTTTCGCCCACCCGTACCTTCCGTGGACACGAGAAGGATGACAAGAAGGGGCGTCGCCGCTAATGGTTGAATCCATCGCTCGCGTGAAGCACATTCGCGTGACTCCGACGAAAGCTCGTCGTGTCGTCAACCTCATCCGTGGCAAGCAAGCCATGGAGGCCTTGGCCATCCTGAAGTTCGCACCCCAGGGCGCGAGCGAGCCGGTTTACAAGCTCGTCGCGTCGGCCATCGCTAACGCGAAGGTCAAGGCGGATGCCGCGAACAGCTACCTCGATGAGCAAGACCTGTTCATCTCGGCCGCGTTCGTGGACGAGGGAACGACCCTGAAGCGGTTCCAGCCGCGTGCACAGGGCCGCGCCTTCCAGATCCTCAAGCGCACGAGCCACATCACCATCGTGCTGGCGACGCCGGCCGAAGAAGACGTGCAGAAGCCGGCGCGCAAGAGCACGGCCGCGAAGGCAGGGAAGAAGTAATGGGACAGAAGGTAAACCCCTACGGTTTCCGTCTCGGGATCACCACCGACCACGTGTCGCGCTGGTTCTCGGACAGCACCAAGGCGGGGCAGCGTTACAGCGACTACGTCGCTGAGGACATCAAGATCCGCAGCCTGCTGCGCACGTCGCTTGACCGCGCCGGCGTTGCTCGCATCGAGATCGAGCGCACCCGTGATCGCGTGCGTGTTGACATCCACACCGCGCGCCCCGGCATCGTCATCGGCCGCCGTGGAGCCGAGGCCGAGCGCATCCGTGCCGACCTCGAGAAGCTCTCCGGCAAGCAGATCCAGCTGAACATCCTCGAGGTTAAAAACCCCGAGGCCGAAGCTCAGCTCGTTGCTCAGGGCATCGCCGAGCAGCTCTCCGCCCGCGTGGCTTTCCGCCGCGCGATGCGTAAGGGTCTGCAGGGCGCCCAGCGCGTTCCGTCGGTGAAGGGTGTTCGCATCCAGGTCTCCGGCCGCCTCGGCGGCGCGGAGATGAGCCGCTCGGAGTTCTACCGTGAGGGTCGCGTTCCGCTGCACACCCTGCGTGCGAACATCGACTACGGCTTCTACGAGGCCAAGACGACGTTCGGCCGCATCGGCGTGAAGGTCTGGATCTACAAGGGCGATATCACCAACAAGGAGCTTGCTCGCGAGCAGGCCAGCCAGAAGTCGACCCGTCCCGAGCGTCGCGATGACCGTGGCGGCGACCGCCGCGACAGCCGTCCACCGCGCGCGGCCGGTACCGGAACCGCGGCCCCCAAGGCCGACGCACCGGTCGCAGCAGGAGTTGAGGCGTAACCATGTTGATTCCCCGTAAGGTCAAGCACCGCAAGCAGCACCACCCCGGCCGTAGCGGCCAGGCCACCGGTGGCACTGTCGTCTCGTTCGGCGAGTACGGCATCCAGGCGCTGACCCCTGCCTATGTGACGAACCGCCAGATCGAGGCAGCTCGTAACGCGATGACTCGTCACATCAAGCGTGGCGGAAAGGTGTGGATCAACATCTACCCGGACCGCCCGCTCACCAAGAAGCCGGCCGAAACCCGCATGGGTTCCGGTAAGGGCTCGCCCGAGTGGTGGATCGCCAACGTCAAGCCGGGTCGCGTGCTCTTTGAGCTCAGCGGCGTCAGCGAAGAAGTTGCGCGCGAGGCACTCACCAGGGCCATTCACAAGTTGCCGCTTAAAGCGCGCATCATCAAGCGCGAGGAGGGCGACGCATAATGGCGATCGGATCCAAGGAGCTCGCGCCAGTCGAGCTCGACACCTATGAAGACGAGCGTCTTGTCGACGAGCTGAAGAAGGCGAAGGAAGAACTCTTCAACCTTCGTTTCCAGTCCGCGACCGGGCAGCTCGAAAGCCACGGCCGTATTCGCGCGGTAAAGCGCGATATCGCTCGCATCTACACGGTAATCCGTGAGCGCGAGCTTGGCCTTCGTGCTACCCCCGTCGCCGTCGAGGCACCTGTCAAGGTCGCTAAGAAGGCTGCGCCCAAGACAACCAAGAAGGCGGATGACGCGGCTTCGGCCCCGGCAGACGTCGAAGCAGAAACGAAGGAGGCATAGTCATGGCGAAAGAAACTGCTCCGGTGAACTCCGAGAAGGGCGCCACGACCGCCGAGCTCGCGCGCGGCTACCGCAAGACCCGCCGTGGCCTTGTGACCAGCGACAAGATGGATAAGACCATCGTCGTTGAGGTCGAGGACCGCGTAAAGCACCCCCTGTACGGCAAGGTCATCCGCCGCACGTCCAAGGTCAAGGTTCACGACGAGGCCAATGGCGCCGGCGTCGGTGACCTCGTCCTCATCAGCGAGACCCGTCCGCTCAGCGCTACCAAGCGCTGGCGCCTGGTCGAGATCCTCGAAAAGGCGAAGTAATGCTTCAGCAGGAATCCCGAGTTAAGGTCGCCGACAACACCGGCGCCAAGGTACTCCTCACGATCCGCGTTCTCGGTGGCTCCGGCCGTCGTTACGCGGGCCTCGGCGACGTTATCGTCGCCACCGTCAAAGACGCGATCCCCGGCGGAAACGTCAAGAAGGGCGATGTGGTTAAGGCCGTCATCGTTCGCGTCATCAAGCAGACCCGCCGTGCAGACGGGTCGTACATCAAGTTCGACGAGAACGCCGCCGTGATCCTGAAAGCTGACGGGGACCCTCGTGGCACCCGCATCTTCGGGCCGGTCGGTCGTGAGCTTCGCGACAAGAAGTTCATGAAGATCATCTCGCTCGCACCGGAGGTGCTGTAAGCCATGGCAAACATTCGCAAGGGCGACCTCGTCCAGGTCATCAGCGGACCAACTCCTGAGCGCGGCGGCGACCGCGGCAAGCAGGGTCGCGTTATCGGCATTCTCTCCGAGAAGAACCGCGTGATCGTGCAGGGGATCAACTACGTCACCAAGCACACCCGCGTCGGCCAGACTCAGCGCGGCACCAAGACTGGTGGCATCGAGACCGTCGAGGCGCCGATCCACGTGTCGAACATCGCGCTCGTCGATCCAGAGACCAAGTTGCCGGCTCGCGTCGGCTTCACGGTCGAGACCGATGACCGCGGCAAGACCACCCGCGTGCGCTACTTCAAGAAGTCGCGCCGTGTCGAGACCAAGAAGTCGAAGGCGGCTCGTGCTGCCGAGGCTGCTGCCGAAGAGAAGCCCGCAAAGGCTGCCCCGAAGGCCAAGAAGGATGCCGCTGTCTCTGACGAGGCCGTCGCAACCGAGAAGGACGCGAACTGATGACCGACACCACTACTGCCGCGAAAAAGGGCGCTGCCGACGCGGCCGCGCCGGCTGGCGCCTACCAGCCTCGCCTGAAGCAGAAGTACCGCAATGAGATCTCTGCCCAGCTCAAGAAGGACTTCGGCTTCACCAACGTGCACCAGGTACCTGGGCTCGTGAAGGTCGTCGTCAACACGGGTGTCGGCGAGGCCGC
>JANXTJ010000080.1 GCA_025352485.1 Salinibacterium sp. | reverse complement strand
GTGAACCTCAAAAGCGTCTACCTCTGCTCGCGCGCGGCCCTGCGCCACATGGTCAAGCAGCAGTCCGGCTCGGTCATCAACACGGCGTCGTTCGTCGCGGTCATGGGCTCCGCGACGAACGACGCCGTGTTGATGATCGAGCCGGACTGCTGCTTGACCATGTGGCGCAGGGCCGCGCGCGAGCAGAGGTAGACGCTTTTGAGGTTCACGTTCTGCACGCGATCCCAGGCCGGCAGCTCCGTCGTCTCGATCGAATCATCGTCGGGCGGCGAGATTCCCGCGTTGTTGAAGGCGATGTCGAGCGACCCGAACTTCTCGACCGCCGTGTCGAAGAGGTTGTTCACCTGCTCTTCGTTGGTCACATCGACCGCGACGAAAAAGCCGCCGACCTCCTCGGCCGCCGCCGGCCCCGCCGTACCGGGCAGATCGCCAATCACGACGATCGCACCCTCCGCCGCAAACCGACGAGCCGTCGCGAGCCCGATGCCGCCGGCGCCGCCTGTGATGACGGCGACCTTCCCCGCCAGACGCTGAGTGAGGTCAATTTTGCTGATTGCCATCTGATTCCTTGGGTTATCGTCGGTGTCGGATTGGTGCGGGTGGTCAGTCGCTAGAGATGAAGACGTTCTTGGTTTCGGTGAAAGCGGCAGCGGCATCCGGGCCGAGCTCGCGGCCGAGACCGCTCTGCTTGAATCCACCGAACGGCGTCGAGTAGCGCACCGATGAGTGCGAGTTGACCGACAGGTTGCCGCTCTCGATGCCGCGGGAGACCCGGATGGCGCGGCCGACGTCGCGGGTCCAGATCGAACCGCTCAACCCGTACACGCTGGCGTTGGCCAGCGAGATGGCGTCGGCCTCATCCTCGAACGGCAGTACGGTCACGACCGGGCCGAAAATCTCGTCGGTCACCCGGCGATCATCGCGCGAGCCCGGGGTGACCACGGTGGGGGCGAACCAGTAGCCCGGCCCGGTGGGGGCGCTGCCCCGGAACGCGACGTCGGTGTCATCCGGCTGGTAGGAGGTGACCGAATCGAAGTGGGTGCGAGAGACCAGCGGGCCCATCTCGGTCGATTCGTCCCTCGGATCCCCGACCACGACACCGGCGACGGCAGGCTCGAGCAGTTCGAGAAACCGGTCGTAGACCGACCGCTCGACAAGGATGCGGCTGCGCGCGCAGCAATCCTGCCCGGCATTCTCGAAGACGGCGTATGGCGCGGTCGCCGCGGCCTTCTCCAGGTCGGAGTCGGCAAAAATGACGTTCGCGGACTTGCCGCCGAGCTCGAGCGTCACCGCCTTCACCTGATCGGCGCAGCCGGCCATCACCTGTTTGCCCACCTCGGTCGAGCCGGTGAAGACGATCTTGCGCACCTGCTCGTGGGTGACGAAGCGGTTACCGATGACAGAGCCCTTACCGGGCAAAACCTGAAATAGCCCGGCAGGCAGGCCCGCCTCGATGGCCAGCTCACCGAGCCTCATCGCGGTGAGCGGTGTCCACTCGGCCGGCTTCAACAGCACGGCATTGCCGGCCGCCAGCGCCGGCGCAAAACCCCAGCTCGCAATGGTCATCGGAAAGTTCCAGGGCACAATCACCCCGACCACACCGAGCGGTTCGAGGAAGGTCACGTCGAGCCCGCCGGCCACCGGGATCTGCTTGCCGATCATCCGTTCGGGAGCGGCCGCATAGTAATTGAGCACGTCACGAACGTGACCGGCCTCCCAGCGGGCCTGCGTGACGGGATGCCCGGAGTTGGCCACTTCGAGGCTGGCGAGTTCCTCGATCGCACCGCCCACCACCGTGGCGAAGTCGCGAAGCGCGGATGCCCGCGCGGCGGGCGCAAGCGCCGCCCATGCCTTCTGCGCAGACACGGCGTGAGCGACCGCGTCATCCACCCCCGCCAGCGTGGTCTGCTCGACGGCCCGCAGCTCGGTCTCGTTGGCCGGATTGATCAGCATCGTCGAGGTCATTGCGTCACACTTCCGTTGTTGGCCGCCCTGCGCTGGCGGGCCGCGTCGACCAGGCCTTCGAACAGCCGAATGTCGTCGGCGTCCTGTTCCGGATGCCACTGCACGGCCACGCCGAACGGCACGCTGGGCAGCTCGACGGCCTGAATGGTGCCGTCGTCGGAGCGCGCGGTTACGACGAGGCCGTCGCCCAGCCGGTCGATGGCCTGGTGGTGATACGACTTGCCGACCACGGAGTCGCCGATCATCCCGGCCAGTTTCGAGCCTTCGACGGTGACCTCGTTGTCGGCGAATTCGCCGGCACCGAGGTTGTAACGCGTGGAGCCGACGACGTCGGGAAGGTGCTGCACGAGAGTTCCCCCGCGAGCGACGTTGAGCATCTGGGCGCCGCGGCAGATCCCGAGAAAGGGCAACTCCGTCTCGATCGCCGCGCCGAGCAGCGCGTCTTCCCAGGCGTCCCGGTCGGGGCGCGGCTCGTCGGTTTCGGGATGCGCGACCTGGCCGTAGCGCGCCGGATCGACGTCTTTACCCCCGGTGATGATCAGCCCGTCGAGACCGGCGAGCACCTGTCGAGCAATCTGCGCGTCGATCGGCTGTGGCGGCAGCAGGATGGCGATGCCGCCGGCCTTGGTGACCGCGTCGAAGTAGACCTTCGGCAGGAATGCCGCTGGCACATCCCAGACCCCGGTTTGCGCCTGTTCGAGGTAGGTGGTCAGGCCGATGAGTGGCCGCAAGGAATTAGAAACGCTCAAAACCACGCACCCGCTCCCAGTCGGTGATGGCGGCATCGTAGGCCGCCTGCTCGATGCGCGCGTTATTCAGGTAGTGCTCCACGACATCCTCGCCGAAGGCAAGCTTGG
>JANXTJ010000061.1 GCA_025352485.1 Salinibacterium sp. | reverse complement strand
CCCTCGACGATCAGAACGTCTGGCGAGTTCACGACAATCTCGGCGTCGGGCACGATGTCGTAGGCGAGGTGGGAGTAAAACGGCGCCCGCACGACCGGCGCCCCGCTCTTGACGAGGCTCACGAATCGCAGCAGCGCTCTGCGGTCGTACGACTCCGGAAAGCCCTTGCGATGCAGGATGCCGCGTCGCTCGAGTTCGGCGTTCGGGAAGAGAAACCCATCCGTCGTGACCAACTCGACCCGGGGTGTGCCCTCCCAGCGCCCCAGAAGTTCGCGCAGCAGGCGCGAAACCGTCGACTTTCCGACCGCGACAGAGCCGGCAACCCCGATCACAAAAGGAGTCGTACCGGGCGACTTCGACCCGAGGAAGTGTGCCGTCGATCGATGAAGTTGCTGAGATCCTTCGGCGTAGAGGCTCAACAGCCGACTCAGCGGAACGTAGACCTCGTCGACCTCGACCAGATCCAGCGAATCGCCGAGCCCGCGCAGCTCCACGATTTCGGTCTGGCTCAGCGGCGCCTGAATGGTGGGCGCGAGCGCTGCCCAATCCTCGCGGTCCAACTCAACGAACGGCGAGATCTGGCCGTTGTGGGCTGAAGACTCTGACATCGCCTCCAAGCCTAGCCGTGACGTGTTCGCCGTCAGGGGCAACTAAAATAATCTTCCATGTGCGGAATCGTGGGCTACGTCGGAGACAACAAGAGCATCGAGGTGCTTCTGGGCGGCCTCAAGCGGCTCGAGTACCGCGGTTACGACTCCGCCGGGGTTGCCGTGATCGACGCGGATGGTCACCTAGCGACTCGCAAGCGCGCCGGCAAACTGCAGGTTCTGGTGGATGACCTCGCGGCTCACCCGCTGGGCAACGGTGCAACCGGAATCGGGCACACCCGCTGGGCGACCCACGGGGGGCCAACCGATGTCAATGCGCACCCGCACCTGTCTGCAGACGGCAAGCTCGCCCTCATCCATAACGGCATCATCGAAAACTTCTCCGAGTTGAAGCAGGAGCTGCTTGACGCCGGTGCGGTATTCAGCAGTGAGACCGACACCGAGGTCGCGGCGCTGCTCGTCGGCCGTGAGTACGAGGCGACGAACGACCTCACCGAGGCTCTGCGGCGCGTCGTTGCCCGCCTCGACGGAGCCTTCACGCTGTTGGTCATGCACGAGGACCAGCCGGGACTGGTGGTCGGCGCGCGGCGCAATTCGCCGCTCGTGATCGGTCTGGGCGACGGGGAAAACTTCCTCGGGTCTGACGTCGCCGCCTTCGTGCAGTTCACCAAGCGGGCTATGGCCATCGGCCAGGATCAGATTGTGGCGATCCGGCCCGATTCCGTCGAGGTCACCGACTTCGCCGGCGCCCCCGTCGAGGTCGAGGAATTCGAGATCGCCTGGGACGCCAGCGCGTCGGAGAAGGGCGGCTGGTCAAGCTTCATGGCCAAGGAGATCAGCGAGGAGCCAGACGCCGTCGCCAACACGATTCTGGGGCGGGTCCACGACGGCGTCGTGACGCTCTCCGAACTCGATCCGATCGGCGACGAGGCCCTTGCCGATATCGACCGGATCGTGATCATCGCCTGCGGCACGGCCGCCTATGCCGGGATGCTCGGAAAGTATGCGATCGAGCAGTGGGCCAGGATTCCGGTCGAGGTCGACCTCGCCCACGAGTTTCGGTACCGCAACCCGATCCTCACCAGCCGAACGCTGGTGATCTCGATCAGCCAGTCGGGCGAGACGATGGACACCCTCATGGCCGTCAAATTCGCCACGGCTGCCGGCGCGCGCGTGCTCTCCGTCTGCAACACCCAGGGCGCGACCATCCCGAGAGAGTCGGATGCGGTGGTCTACACCCACGCCGGCCCCGAGGTAGCGGTGGCATCGACCAAGGCCTTCCTCGCCCAGATGACGGCTCTGTACCTGATCGGCTTGCACTTGGCGAAGGTTCGGGGAACGCTCGCAGCCGCGGAGATCCGAGAGAACGTCGGCGAACTACAGGCGATTCCGGCGAAAATCGCCGAGGTGCTTGCCGTCTCCCAGGCCGAGATCGGCCAGCTCGCGCACTGGATGACCGACGTGCAATCTGTGCTTTTCCTCGGCCGCAATGTCGGATTCCCGGTCGCCCTCGAGGGGGCACTGAAGCTCAAGGAGCTCGCCTACATCCACGCGGAGGGTTTCGCCGCGGGGGAGCTCAAGCACGGGCCGATCGCGCTCATCGAGCCGGGTCAGGTGGTCTTCGTGATCGTGCCGAGCCCGCGCGACCCCGACTCGTTGCACCCCAAGGTGGTCTCCAACATTCAGGAGATTCGCGCGCGCGGTGCTCGGGTCATCGCGATCGCGGAGAAGGGCGATGCCGCGGTTCTCCCGTTCGCCGATGAGGTCATCCCGATTCCGCTCGCCGGCACCCTGTTCGAGCCCTTTCTCACGGTCGTGCCCCTGCACATCTTCGGCATGGAGCTTGCCGCGGCGAAGGGGCTCGACGTCGACCAGCCGCGCAACCTTGCCAAGTCGGTCACGGTCGAGTAGCGCGGTGGGCACGAGATGATCGTCGGCATCGGCGTGGATGTTGTCGATATCGCGCGTTTTGAGCGGGCGCTGCTGCGCACGCCGGTGCTCAAAGATCGTCTGTTCGCCCAGAGCGAACAACTGAAGGATGGCGCCCCGATGCCGCTGCGCTCGCTCGCCGGCCGGTTCGCCGCGAAAGAGGCACTCATCAAGGCGCTCGGCGACTCGACCGGGGTGAGCTGGCACGACATGTGCGTGGTCAACAACGCGCTCGGCAACCCGTCTTTCGAACTGCATAACTCCACGCGGGCCATCGCGAAGGCCCAGGGAATCACCGCGATCCATCTCACGATGAGCCACGACGCCGGAATCGCTATCGCCTACGTGGTTGCCGAGCGAGACGTGGTTGCCGAGCGATGAGAGAAGCCCTCGTTAGCCTCTCGGCCATCACGCGCAACGTCGAGACGCTGCGCGCCGCCACCGGCAATGTTGCCTCGATGGCCATCGTCAAGGCCAACGGCTACGGCCACGGCGCCGTACCGGCAGCTCGTGCTGCCCTTGCCGGTGGCGCAGATTGGCTCGGCGTTGCTGACATCGACGAGGCGCTCGAGCTTCGGACTGCCGGTATTGACGCTCCGCTCTTGGCCTGGCTGCACGATCCGCACCGTGACTTTTCGGCCGCGGTGGCCGCGAAGATCGACCTCGGCGTGAGCCACTTGGGGGAACTGGATCGCGCTGCCGCGGCATCCGGGAACACCTTCGTGCAGATTAAAGTCGACACTGGCCTCGGCCGGCACGGTGCCGATCCGCGGGAATGGGCCGAGATCTTCGACGCAGCCGCCGCCCACCAGAAGGCGGGTCGGCTCATTGTGCGCGGGCTGTGGAGCCATTTGGCTAACGCTTCTGCCGCATCCGATGCGGCGCAGGTCGAGCAATTCGCGCTGGCGCTGAACGCGGCGCGGGCGGCCGGCCTCTCGCCGGAGATCACCCACCTCGCGGCCACCGCGGGGGCGCTGAGGGTGCCGGCGGCGCGATTTGGCTTGGTTCGTCTGGGTGTGGGCATCTATGGGCTGTCGCCGTTCGACGACGAAGATTCGGCGGGCCTCGGCCTGATCCCGGCGATGGAACTTCGAGCCACGATCGTTGCCACCAAGCGCGTCGCGGCGGGTACCGGAGTTTCTTACGGCCACGACTATCGCGCCGAGCGCGAGACGACGCTTGCCCTCGTTCCGATCGGCTATGCCGACGGTCTCCCACGTCAGGCCTCCGGCACGGGAAAGGTCTCCATCGCCGGCGAGAACTTCCCGGTGGTCGGCCGCATCGCGATGGACCAGATCGTGATCGATATCGGCGATGCCCCCGTCGAGGCCGGCGCCGTCGCCATCCTGTTCGGCGATCCCGCGAACGGCGTGCCCGCTGCCACCGACTGGGCCAACGCCGCCGACACCATCAACTACGACATCGTCACCGGTATCGGGCCCCGAGTACAGCGGCGGTACCGGTCGTGACAACCCTCACGGTGGCGAGCCCGCAGGCCATGGCCGAGCTGGGGCGGCTCATCGCCGGTCGATTGCGCGGCGGCGACCTCGTGCTGCTGAACGGCGAACTCGGGGCCGGCAAGACCACCCTCACCCGCGGCATCGGCGCGGCGCTGGGGGTGCGCGGCGCGGTAACGAGCCCCACCTTCGTGTTGGCGCGCACCCACCCCCGGGCGGACGGCGAGCCGCCGCTGGTGCACGTCGATGCGTACCGGCTGACCAGTGCTATGGAACTCGACGATCTCGATATCGACTATGCGGCATCCATTGTGGTCGTGGAGTGGGGGGCCGGGCTCCTCGACGGCGTCGCGACGTCATGGCTGAACATCGACATTGAGCGCCCGCACGGTGGCGATCCCGAGGCGGAGGTGGAGCCGCGCGCGCTGGTGTTCACCGGTCACGGTGAGCGCTGGGAACGATTGGAGTGGCTCGATGCTGCTCGCGATTGACACCTCGGCCGGCACGAGTGTCGCCGTCGTCGACTACGACAGAGGCATCCTTGCCGAGTATTCTTCCGACGACACTCGCCGCCACGCCGAGGTAATCGGCGAACTCATCGCCGCCTGTCTCGAGGGCTCGGGAATCGCGGTGGCCGAGCTCTCCGGGGTTGTTGCCGGCATGGGCCCGGGCCCGTTCACCGGGCTGCGGGTGGGGATCGCGGCCGCACGCGCCTTTGCCTTCGGGGCGGGGAAGGTCGTAGTTCCGATCGTCAGTCACGACGCGATCGCCTTCGGAATCGTCGAGCCGCTGATGGTTGCCACGGATGCGCGGCGCAGCGAGGTCTACTGGTCGTCGTACGCGGGCGTTGACGAAGTCGGTCTCCCGATCCGCACGGCCGGCCCCGCGCTGGCCCGTGCGCTCGAGCTTTCGGCGCTCGTGAGCGCGCAGGGTAGGCCCCGTCTCATCGAGGCGAGCACGGTCTCCGCCGCCGCCCTCGGGATGCTCGCCGAATCGCTGCACGCCAACGGCCGGGCATTCGCGACCGATCAGCCGCTCTATCTGCGCTCGCCCGACGTCACGATCTCTGCCGGCCCGAAACGGGTGACCGGATGACGTGGCAGCTGCGCCGGGCTACCCTCGACGATCTCGGGGCGATCATGGCCATCGAAACCGCGACCTTCACCGATGACGCGTGGTCGTCCGCGACGATGCGGGGCGAGCTGGCCGACGGCAATAGCTACTATCTCGTCGCGTTCACTCCGGAGAGCCCCGAGCTGGTTCAGGCCTACGCGGGGCTGCGCGCACCGCGGCGTGCACCCCAGGCCGACATCCAGACGATTGCCGTCGTTCCCGGTGCTCGCCGCCAGGGCCTCGGCCGCGTGCTCATGCTGCAGATGATCGCGCAGGCGCGCGAGCGCGAGGCCGAAGAGCTCTTCCTCGAGGTGCGCGCCGATAACCCCGGCGCGCAGGCCCTATACAGCGCGCTCGGCTTCGAGCAGATC
>JANXTJ010000018.1 GCA_025352485.1 Salinibacterium sp. | reverse complement strand
CCCTAGTCACGCTCATCCGACCGGGTTTCGATCGACGCCAGGTCTTCCGGCTTCTCGACCGCGAAACCCTCGTCGGTGTTCCAGATGCCGGCGAGGCGCTCGGCCTCGAGCTCGGCGCGGGCCTCAGCCTTGGCATCCATGCGCTCGAGGTAGGTCTGACGGCGCTTGCGGTTGGTGTCGCGCTGGTTGTCATCGAGGCGCGAATCGGTTCCGCGCGGGCTGGTGATGAGCTCGGCGGTGGACGACAGGGTCGGCTCCCAGTCGAACTCGCGCCCGGCGATGGATACGCTCGCCCCTGGCACGGCGCCCGCCTTGAACAGGTCGTCTTCGACGCCGAGTTTGGCGAGCCGGTCGGCGAGGAAGCCGACAGCCTCCTCGTTATTGAAGTCGGTCTGCGCCACCCAGCGTTCCGGCTTGGTGCCGAGCACGACGTAGACGTTTCCGTAGCTGCCGCCGTCGACGCGCACGGTGAATTCTTTTTCGTTGACGGCGCGTGGGCGGATGACGATGCGCGCCTTCGCGGGTTCTGCCGCCTTGGCATCACGGTCGGCCTGCACCAGCTCCGCGAGCGCGAACGAGAGCTCCCTGAGCCCGTGGCGCGAGACCGCGGACACCTCGAAGACCCGGTATCCGCGGGCCTCCAACTCTGGCCGCACGAGGTCAGCGAGTTCGCGGCCTTCCGGCACGTCGGTCTTGTTCAGCGCGATGAGCTGAACGCGCTCGAGCAGCGGCAGTTGACCCTCGGGCACGGGGTATGCGGCCAGCTCGCCGAGAATGATGTCGAGGTCGCTGATCGGGTCACGGCCTGGTTCGAGGGTCGCGCAGTCGAGCACGTGCAGCAGTGCGGTACAGCGTTCGACGTGACGCAAAAATTCGAGGCCAAGGCCTTTACCCTCGCTGGCACCCTCGATGAGGCCGGGGACGTCGGCAATGGTGTACCTGATCTCACCGGACTCGACGACGCCGAGGTTGGGGTGCAGCGTCGTGAACGGGTAGTCGGCGATCTTCGGCTTGGCCGCGCTCATCGCGGCGACCAGGCTCGACTTGCCCGCAGAGGGATACCCCACCAGGGCGATATCGGCGACGACCTTGAGTTCGAGGAAGACCTGACCCTCGTAACCGGGCGTGCCGAGCAGCGCGAATCCGGGGGCTTTGCGCTTGGTGGTCGCGAGCGCGGCGTTGCCGAGGCCGCCCTGGCCGCCCGCGGCGATGACCAGGCGCAGGCCTGGTGCATCCATGTCGAGCAGGATGTTGCCATCGGCGTCTTTGACGACGGTGCCGACCGGAACGGGTAGCAGCATCTCTTCGCCGGAGGTGCCGCTCTTATGGTCGCCCTGACCGGGCTGACCGTGGTCTGACTTGCGATGCGGCCCGCGATGGAAGCCAAGCAGCGTGGTGACCTGCGAGTCGCTCACCAGAACGATGTCGCCGCCGTCACCGCCGTTGCCGCCATCCGGGCCGGCCAGCGGCTTGAACTTCTCCCGCTTTACCGAGACGCAGCCGTTGCCGCCGTGCCCCGCGAGGAGGTGGAGGGTGACCTGGTCGACGAATGACGCCATGGCACTCTCCTAACGCTTAAAGACGAAAGCCCCCCACCAGGCGGCCGCGCGATTTTGTGAACCGTGCGGACCGCCTAGCAGGGGCCCAATTTTCACGAGCCTGCGAAAGCAGGAAAGTCAGGCAGCAGGAACGATGTTGATGACCTTGCGGCCACCCTTCGCACCAAACTCGACAGCACCGGCCGCAAGGGCGAACAGCGTGTCGTCTCCGCCGCGGCCGACATTGGCCCCCGGGTGGAAGTGGGTTCCGCGCTGGCGGACGATGATCTCGCCGGCCAGAACGACTTGGCCGCCGAAGCGCTTCACGCCGAGGCGCTGTGCGTTCGAGTCGCGACCGTTACGGGTTGAGCTTGCGCCCTTTTTGTGTGCCATGTTGTCAGCCCCTACGCAATGCTGGTGATCTTGATACGGGTCTGCTCCTGGCGGTGGCCTTGGCGCTTCTTGTATCCGGTCTTGTTTTTGAATTTCTGGATGACGATCTTCGGCCCGCGGAGGTCGTTCAAGACCTCGGCGACGACCTTGATCTTCGTCAGGGACTTCGCGTCGTGGGTGATCTTGTCACCGTCGACGTAGAGCACGGGGACGAGTTCGACGTTGCCGTCTTTGTCGCCCTTGATGCGGTCGAGAACGACAATGGTGCCGACCTCGACCTTTTCCTGCCGACCACCGGCGCGCACAACTGCGTAAACCACTTTGACCCTTACCTGACTTTTGATGACACGGAAAACTAGATAACACGGAAGCTAATAACGCGGGAAACTGTTGGTGTTCCATTGCGGGCTTGGCCCAGCAGACACCAAAGGTCAACGATACCCGACTTTCGGTGCAGGTCAAACCTCGCCGACCACGGCCAAGAGTACCGGTAGCGGCCCCGTCTACAATCGGGGCATGTCCGTGTTGATCGACCAGCCAATCTGGCCGGCGCACGACACCGTGTGGGCCCATATTGTGAGCGACACCTCGCTTGAGGAGCTGCACAAGTTTGCGGCATCCGCGGGCATTCCCCGCCGGGGGTTCGATCTCGACCACTACGACGTACCGGCGCGACTGTGGCAAGAACTGGTCGACCGCGGCGCAGAGCCGGTGGGGGTGCGCGAGTTCGTCACTCGGCTGCAGGCGAGCGGGCTGCGCGTGCCGCAGCGCGACCGGAGCGATCGGCACTGACCGGGGCTACCAGGCCAGCGAGAAGCCTTCGATGCTCTTCACGATGCGACCGGTGGCGATCTCGATGATGACCGTCTGGGTCGTGGTCGATTTGGCATCGAAGTAGTAGCCGTCCGATATCGAGGCCGAGGTGTCTGGCACCACCTCAATCGCCGCATACTGCCCGTTGGGCGAGACCGAGAAGCTCTCGATGCTGCCGGCGTCACGCGGGGTGCGATAGATGACCTGAGAGGTCGCGCCGTCATCCATCACCAGCGCGCTGGCGAAGCGCGTGCCGCCGGGCTGGGCGATCACGACTTTCTCGAGGCGGGCGCCGCCCGAGCTCAAGACCTCGGCGGGCCCGAGATACACCCGGCTGGTGTCGCCCAGGAGCGGGGACGGCACGAGTCTGCGCTGACTGCCGGTGGCGATGGTGAGTGCGGATGACCCGAAGGGGTCGATCACCGTCACGGTTGTGCCATCCCGCGATATCGGCCCCAGCTCGGAGAACTGACCTAGCGGTACGACCGACCCGGCGGCGAGCGGATCCACGGCGAACAGCGACCGATCGCGACTCAGCGCGATCAGGTTCGAGCCGTGGGGCGCAAACTCCCAGCCGAGCACCCGCATTGGCGTGCCGTCGAGGCCAGTGACCGGCGCCACCTTCCTGCCGGCCGCGAGATCGATCACCATGAGGGTCGAGGAGTAGCGGGGCAGGATGCTGTCCCCCGCGCTGGTGAGCGTGAAGCCGATCATCGTGCCGGAGCCGGCCACGGCAAGCTTCTGCACAACCCCCTTGTCGGGCAGCGGCACCTGTTCGATGGCCCCATCGGTGCGACTCACCAAAGTCA
>JANXTJ010000333.1 GCA_025352485.1 Salinibacterium sp. | reverse complement strand
GCTCGCCTGGAAGATGGCGGCAGTGGCTGCAGACCAGACTCCTATCAAGGCCGACGTCACCGACATGGTGATCAACCGCATCATCGACAACGCCGCGGTCGCTACCGCATCCCTTGCTCGCGGACCGGTCGTCGCCGCCCGCGCGCAGGCCGAGGCGCACCCGGTTTCGCGCAACGGCTCAGGCGCAACCATCTTCGGCGGCACCGAGTTGACCAGCCCGGAGTGGGCAGCTTGGGCGAACGGGGTGGCCGTGCGCGAGCTCGACTACCACGACACCTTTCTGGCGGCGGAGTATTCGCACCCCGGCGACAACATCCCGCCGATTCTGGCCGTGGCACAGCACCTGGGCGGTCGGGGCGCCAACCTGAGCGGGGCCGACCTGATCCGCGGCATCGTGACGGGCTACGAAATTCAGATTGACCTGGTGAAGGCGATCAGCCTGCACGCCCACAAGATCGACCACGTCGCTCACCTCGGCCCGTCGGCCGCCGCGGGGATCGGAACCCTCTTGGGTCTGCCGACCGAGACCATCTTCCAGGCCATCGGCCAGGCGCTGCACACCACGACCGCGACCCGTCAATCGCGCAAGGGCCAGATCTCGACGTGGAAGGCCTACGCCCCCGCCTTCGCTGGGAAGATGGCCGTCGAAGCCGTCGACAGGGCCATGCGCGGCCAGACCAGCCCCACCCCGATCTACGAGGGCGAAGACGGAGTGATCGCTTGGCTGCTCGATGGCCCGGATGCCGCCTACCGAGTCTCGCTGCCGGAGGCGGGCGAGGCGCGCACCGCAATCCTCGACAGCTACACGAAAGAGCATTCCGCCGAGTATCAGGCGCAGGCGTGGATCGACCTGGCGCGAAAGCTCAAGCACGAGCATCCCGAACTGTCAGAGGCCACCATCAGCCGGGCGGTGCTGCACACCAGCCATCACACGCACTATGTGATCGGCTCAGGCGCCAACGACCCGCAGAAGTATGACCCGACGGCCAGCCGCGAAACGCTCGACCACTCGATCCCGTACATCTTCACCGTCGCACTGCAGGACGGGCAGTGGCACCACGAGCGCAGCTACGCGCCCGAGCGGGCCGGACGTGCAGACACGGTCGCCCTGTGGAATCGGGTCAGCACGGTGGAAGACCCCGAATGGACGCGCCGCTATCACTCGAACGACATGGCCGAGAAAGCATTCGGCGGCCGGATCGAGATCGAGCTGACCGACGGCTCGCGCATCGTCGACGAGATCGCGGTCGCCGACGCCCACCCGCTCGGCGCCCGCCCCTTCGCCCGCCAGCAGTACATCCAGAAGTTCCGTTCGCTCGCGGATGGCGTGCTCGCCAGCGGTGAAATCGAGCGATTCCTGGACACCACCCAGGATCTCGCCGCGCTGACCGACCTGAGCGGGCTCACCGTCAACGGCATTGTTGCCGGCCCGGCCGTTACCCCGAAAGGCATTTTCTGATGCTGTATTCCACTCTCTCGGCCGCCGATAAGCGTGCGGCCTTCCGGGCACGCCTCGCCACCGGCGAGCTGCTGCGTCTGCCCGGCGCATTCAACCCGCTCAGCGCCCGCCTGATTCAGGACAAAGGCTTCGAGGGGGTCTACATCTCGGGGGCCGTCATCGCCGCCGACCTCGGCCTGCCCGACATTGGGCTCACCACCCTCAGCGAGGTCGCCGCCCGCGGACAGCAGATCAGCCGGATGACCGACCTGCCCACCCTGATCGATGCCGACACCGGCTTCGGCGAGCCGATGAACGTCGCCCGCACCGTCCAGGCGCTCGAGGATGCCGGCGTGGCTGGCCTGCACATCGAGGACCAGGTCAACCCCAAGCGCTGCGGCCACCTCGATGGCAAGGCCGTCGTCGACACCGACACGGCTCTCAAGCGAATCTGCGCGGCGGTGGATGCCCGGCGCGACCCGAATCTGCTCATCATGGCCCGCACCGACATCCGCGCGGTCGACGGGCTGGCCGCTGCCATCGACAGGGCCAAGCAGCTGGTCGATGCCGGCGCCGACGCGATCTTCCCGGAGGCAATGGCGGATCTGGCGGAATTCGAGGCGATTCGCGCCGCCGTCAACGTGCCGGTACTGGCCAACATGACGGAGTTCGGCAAGAGTGAACTGTTCACCACCGAGCAGCTCGCCAACGTCGGCATCAACATTGTGATCTACCCGGTCTCACTGCTGCGGATCGCGATGGGGGCCGCCGAACGCGGCCTCGAGACGATCACGTCAGAGGGCTCACTGAAATCAGAGGTTGCCGGAATGCAGACCCGCGCAAGACTGTATGAGCTGCTCGATTACGAGGCATACAACGCCTTCGACACCTCGGTGTTCAACTTTCAGGTGCCCTAAGCGCACAACAGTGGTGTGATTTGTAGAACGACTGCCCGACGCCAGCGTCGCGGGAGAAGCGGTATCGGCAACGAGAGAAGGCGTGGCACATGACCGAAGCACTGGAGATCAAGAAGGGCCTCGCGGGGGTCGTCGCCGACTACACCGCAATCTCGAAGGTCAATCCCGACACCAATTCGCTGCTCTACCGCGGCTACCCCGTGCAGGAGCTGGCCGCGAGCCGCACCTTCGAGGAGGTGGCCTGGCTGCTGTGGAAGGGCGAGCTGCCGACCGCGCACGAGCTCGCCACATTCGAGACGCTCGAGCGCTCGCTGCGCCATCTCAACCCGAAGGTGAAGCGGGTCATCGATGACCTTCCGCTCAGCGCACACCCGATGGATGTCGTGCGCACCTGTGTGAGCGTGCTCGGCAGTCTTGACGAGACTCTGGGCCTCGATCCCACCTGGATCGATCACGACCTCACCCAGGATCGCAGCATCCGACTGTTTGCCCAGCTGCCCGCGATCGTTGCCTACGCGCAGCGCCGGTTGTGGAACAAGGAGTTGGTCGAGCCGCGCGACGACCTGGGCTATTCGGCCAACTTTCTGCACATGACCTTCGGCGAGGTGCCAGAGGAGG
>JANXTJ010000332.1 GCA_025352485.1 Salinibacterium sp. | reverse complement strand
AGCGCCGCCTCGAGCGCCGGGTGCGAGGTGATGATCAGGCCCGCGACAGAGAAGCCCACCCACACCGCGGCGAACACGGCAAAAATCGCGTTGTACGACAACCCGGCCGAGAGTAGCGGCCCGCCCTTGCTGTTGTATTGCGCAAAAACGCGCACCGGTTTAAGTGCCGAAACCCACGCGGCGACGGCCGCGATGCGCTGCATCAATCCCATTTCTCCACCATAGCTAGGCTGGGGCAGGCAACGTCAACCCAGAGAAAGCAGCACTGATGGATTTGCGCGGAGTGGGCGTTGGCAGGGGCATTGCCGTCGGGCCAATCAGGAGAATGCCCGATCCGCTTCCGGAGCCGGATGACGCGGCGCACCCGGGCGACGCGGCGGCAGAGTTCGCCGCGGCCCAGGCTGCATTCGCGGCGGTCGCGGCCGAGCTGACGGCGCGTGGCGCGACGGCAGGAGGCGCCGCACGAGACGTGCTGGAAGCGGCCGCCATGATGGCCCAAGACCCGACTCTTGCTGACGACGTGAAGGCTCGTATCGACGCCGGTAAGACCGGGCAGCGCGCGGTATTCGAGGCGTTCCGGGCGTTCCAAGACCTGCTCATCGGCATGGGCGGCTACATGGCCGAACGCGCCACCGACCTCGGCGATGTGTCGCAGCGCATCATCGCGCACCTGCGCGGTGTGCCGGCGCCCGGCGTTCCGCAGAGCGAGACCCCGTTCATCCTGGTGGCGACCGATCTCGCTCCCGCCGACACGGCGCTCCTCGACCTCGACAAGGTGCTCGGCCTCATCACCCGCGAAGGCGGCCCGACCAGCCATACCGCAATTCTCGCCCGCTCCAAATCGATTCCCGCCATCGTGGGCGTGACCGGAGCCCTCGAGCTCGTCGATGGCACCCTCGTGATCATGGATGCCGCTGCCGACCTCATCACGCCGGCTCCGAGTGCCGCGCTCATCGCCGACGCGAAGAGCCGAATCGCGGCGCGGGCGGCGGTGGCCAGCATCCCGATCGTCGATGGCGCTCTGGCGGATGGCACGAAGGTCCCGCTGCTCGCGAATGTCGGTTCCCCCGAGGACGGCCCCGCCGCAGTAGAGCTCGGCGCGGAGGGGGTGGGCCTGTTTCGCACCGAGTTTCTCTTCCTCGACTCAAAGACCGCCCCTTCGGTGCAGGACCAGCAGGAGAAATACAGTGCCCTGCTGTCTTATTTTCCGGGTAAGAAGGTTGTTGTTCGAGCGCTGGACGCCGGCGCGGATAAGCCGCTCGCGTTCTTGAACTCCGCGCACGAAGAAAACCCGGCGTTGGGCTTGCGCGGCCTGCGGGCCTTGCGGGCCAGCGAGCAGATCCTGCTCGACCAGCTCACCGCCCTGAAGGCGGCGCAGGATGCCACGGCGGCCGACCTGTGGGTGATGGCGCCGATGGTCGCAGACGCGGAAGAGACCCGTTATTTCGTTGAGCTGGCGAAATCGCTCGGGCTCAAGACGGTCGGGGTGATGGCAGAGGTTCCGTCCCTGGCCGTCATGGCCGACCAGGTTTTTGCCGCAGCCGACTTCGTCTCCGTCGGCACTAATGACCTGACGCAGTACACGATGGCGGCAGACCGGATGCTGGGTAGCGTCGCGAGTTACCAAGACCCGTGGCATCCCGCCGTCTTGCGCCTGGTGAAGATGCTGGGCGATGCCGGGGCGGCCGCCGGCAAGAGCGTCGGTATCTGCGGCGAGGCTGCGGCCGATCCGCAACTTGCCGTCGTGCTGGTTGGGCTCGGGGCGACTACCCTCTCGATGACCCCGGCCGCGCTGGCAGACGTGCGCGCTGAGTTGGCCACGGTCACCCTCGAACAGGCCAGACGCAAGGCGCTGGCCGCGTTGGCGTCATCGACGGCCGCCGGCGCGCGGGCGGCCGCGGCCGCGGCGTAGCAACTCCGCAGCCCCCGACGCCTCTCCCCCCAATAGTGGGCACACCCGCATAAAAAATATCCGGCATTCCGCGTCATGACTCGGCCTTTACTGCGTCTCTCGTAGTGAGGGAATGCGCCCCGCATTAGTAAATCCTTTTCCCACGGAGCACAATGAAAGAGGACCCGGGAATGGATCAGGGGGATGAACGGCACCGACAGTCCGAAGTTAACTGCTTCAGACGAGACGCTAGTCACACAAACGCGCGCGGGGGATCACCGCGCGTTTGCGGAATTGTGGCGTCGTCACTACCGTTCGGGGGCGCGTGTCGCCCGCCAGTTCACGGCGTCGCTAGATGCGGAGGACCTCGTCTCAGAGGCCTACACCCGCATCTACCAGCGCGTTCTGGCGGGTGGCGGCCCTACCGGCGCGTTCCGGCCCTACCTGTACACGACCATTCGCAACCTCGCATCGAGCTGGGGGGCAGCGCTACGGGAGATCTCGGTGGATGACATCGCCGAGTTCGAAGATCCGTCCACCTCTGGTGACCCGACCGTCCTCGCCCTCGACAAGACCCTCACCGCGCGAGCGTTTCGTAGCCTCCCGGAGCGCTGGCAATCCGTGCTCTGGTACACCGAGGTGGAGGGGATGGACCCGCACGAGGTTGCTCCGCTGCTCGGCATGTCCCCCAACGGCGTTGCCGCTCTGTCGTACCGCGCCCGCGAGGGTCTTCGCAAGGCGTGGTTGCAGGCGCACATCAACGACGCGAGTTCATCCGGCGAATGCCAGTGGGCAATCTCGCGCATCGGCGAGAACTCCCGCCATAGCCTCAGCCCGCGCGACTCCGAGCGCATCGAGTTCCACCTCGCGACCTGCTCGAAGTGCACCATCATCAGTGAGGAAGTCGGGGAGGTGGGCTCGCGACTGGCAATGGTGATGATCCCCATCCTGCTCGGCGGTGGCGTTGGGGGTGCATTCTTGGCATCCACCGGCGGCGGTGCGGGTGCGGCCGTTGCGGCGGTGGCGATCCCCGCAGCACCGGTGATCGCGGGGGTGGGAGGCGTGGCATCCGGGTTCGGGGCGGCAGCGGCTCCCGTGGCATTTATTTCGACGCTCGTGATTGCGGTGGCCATCGGCGGGGCGGTCGTTCTGGTCGGGCCGACTGCCAGTTCGCCGCAGACGTCTCAGGCGTCGAATCCTAGGTCGTCCGATGCGAGTGCGCAGGGGGACGTGACCGCGGCGGGTGGATTCGACCAGGCCAGCACCCCCATCGATTCGCTCGGCCTTGGGTCACCCGGAATTGATCGACTCGGGGCCGGGCAGTTGGTCGGTGTCGTAGATCCGCTCGCGGGGACAATCGCGCCCGTTGTCACGGCCGACATCGCGCTCAGCGGCCACGGAGCGCCCGGTGCTACCGTGACGGCCAAGGCAGCCGGCGTCGTTTATGCCACCACCACGATCGCGGCCGACGGCTCGTTCTCGCTGGTCGTGAAGGGGATGCCGCGCGGCACGTCCGGCCTGCAGCTCAGCCAGGCGCTCGGCGGCCTGCTCGGCGCGCTCGTGCTGGCGGTTCCGCTCAGCCTCGACGGCGCCGTGCTGGCAACCGCAGTTACCCTCATCAACTGAACTGAGCCCGAGCAACCGACCCGCGGTGGCGCGTTAAGCAACGCCGCCACGCGGTGTGGCGGCGTTAGGACTTGCCGCGCAGGATCGCCTGCTTGACCTCCGCGATGGCTTTGGTGACCTCGATGCCGCGGGGGCAGGCATCCGTGCAGTTGAAGGTCGTGCGGCAGCGCCAGACGCCCTCTTTGTCGTTGAGGATGTCGAGGCGCACCTGAGAGCCCTCGTCGCGCGAGTCGAAGATGAAGCGATGCGCGTTCACAATGGCGGCAGGCCCGAAGTACTGGCCGTCTGTCCAGAACACCGGGCAGCTCGACGTGCAGGCCGCGCACAGGATGCACTTGGTGGTGTCGTCGTAGCGGGCGCGCTCGATCGGGCTCTGCTTGCGCTCTTTGCCGTCTTTGGGAACGCTGCCAGCCATCAGGAACGGGTTGACGGCCTTAAAGGACTCTAAGAACGGGTCCATGTTGACGATCAGGTCTTTTTCCAGCGGAAGGCCCTTGATCGCCTCGATATAGATCGGCTTCGAGATGTCGAGGTCTTTAATCAGCGTTTTGCAGGCCAGCCGGTTCTTGCCGTTGATGCGCATCGCGTCAGAGCCGCAGACGCCATGGGCGCAGGAGCGCCGAAAGCTCAGCGAGCCGTCTTGCTCCCACTTGATCTTGTGAAGGGCGTCGAGCACGCGGTCGGTGCCCTGCATGACCACATCGAAGTCTTGCCAGTACGGCTCGGCATCCTTGTCAGGGTCAAACCGACGCAGGATGAGGGTGGCGGTGAAGGTCGCAATTTCCGCCGGGACCGCCGGCGAGTTCTCCATGACAGCGTTAGACATCAGTTAGTGCCCCTCGCCAGTTCGCCGCTCAATGCGCCCCTCATCAGTACTTCCTCTCCATCGGCGGGTAATTCGTGATGACAACGGGCTTCCAGCCGAGCTTGATGTGCTCGCCGGCGTCGGCAGATTCGGGGTCGCCCACGCGGTAAGCCATCGTGTGCACCAGGAAGTTCTTGTCGTCGCGTTCCGGGTAGTCCTCGCGCATGTGACCGCCGCGTGATTCGTGTCGCGAGCGCGCCGAGTAAACGAGAACTTCGGCCAGATCCAGCAGGAAACCGAGTTCGACGGCCTCGAGAAGGTCGGTGTTGAAGCGCTTGCCCTTGTCTTGCACCTGAATGTTCTTGTAGCGCGCGCGCAGCGTCTCGATGAGGTCGGTGACCTCTTTGAGGCTCTCTTCGGTACGGAAGATCTGCGCGTTGCGGTCCATCGAGTCTTGAAGCTCTTTGCGGATGACCGCGATGCGCTCGGTTCCATCGCCGGAGCGCACCAGATCGAGCAGCGTCTGAACACCCTGGGTGGGGTTCGCCGGAAGCGGCACAAATTCGGCGGTCTTGACGTATTCGACGGCGTTCTTACCTGCGCGCTTGCCGAAGACGTTGATGTCGAGCAGCGAGTTGGTGCCGAGTCGGTTGGAGCCGTGCACAGACACGCAGGCGCACTCACCGGCGGCATACAAACCCCTCACCGTTTCGGTGTTGTTGCGCAGCACCTCTGCGTTGATCGTGGTCGGGATGCCGCCCATCGCGTAGTGCGCCGTGGGCAGCACCGGCACGGGTTCCGTGTACGGCTCTACCCCGAGATAGGTGCGCGCAAACTCGGTGATATCCGGAAGCTTCTCGTCGATGACGGCAGGCTCGAGGTGGGTGATGTCGAGGTAGAGGTAGTCCTTATTGGGGCCGGCGCCGCGACCCTCACGGATCTCCAGCGCCATCGAGCGGGCAATAATGTCGCGCGGAGCGAGGTCCTTCAGCGTCGGCGTATAGCGCTCCATAAAGCGCTCGCCGGTGGAGTTGCGCAGGATCGCACCCTCGCCGCGGGCCGCCTCCGAGAGCAGGATGCCGAGACCGGCAAGCCCGGTCGGGTGAAACTGGAAGAACTCCATGTCTTCCAGCGGCAGACCCTTGCGCCAGATGATCCCGACGCCGTCACCGGTGAGGGTGTGGGCATTGGATGTCGTCTTGAAGATCTTGCCGAAGCCGCCGGTGGCGAAGATGATCGCTTTGCCCTGGAAGATGTGCAGCTCGCCGGTGGCAAGCTCGTACGCGACCACCGCGGAGGGCTGCTCGATTCCATCGACATCATTCATCACCATGTCGAGTACGTAGTACTCGTTGAAGAAGTTGATGCCGAGGCGCACGCAGTTTTGGAACAGCGTCTGCAGAATCATGTGGCCCGTGCGGTCGGCCGCGTAGCAGGCCCGGCGAACGGGCGCCTTACCGTGTTCGCGGGTGTGGCCGCCGAAGCGGCGCTGGTCGATCTTGCCGTCCGGCGTGCGGTTGAACGGGAGCCCCATGTTTTCGAGGTCAATGACGGCGTCGATGGCCTCCTTGGCGAGGATCTCGGCGGCGTCTTGGTCGACGAGGTAGTCGCCACCCTTGACGGTGTCGTAGGTGTGCCACTCCCAGTTGTCGTCTTCGACGTTTGCCAGCGCCGCTGCCATGCCGCCCTGAGCCGCCCCTGTGTGCGATCGGGTCGGGTAGAGCTTGGAGATCACGGCGGTGCGCGCGTGCGGTCCGGCTTCGATCGCCGCCCGCATCCCGGCGCCGCCAGCGCCCACGATCACAATGTCGAACTGGTGATAGTGAACACCGTCAACGATGGTGTGGCCGTCTTCGAGGGCGCCGTCGGCACCGTTACTGTCGGCGGCCACCTAGCGCACCGGGCAGAAGCTGGGCAGCAAGTTTGCGGGGGAGCCCGCCGGGCAGGGGTCAAAGGTGTAGATCACAAGGGTTCCCAGTGTTATGAGGGCGATGGTGGAGAGGGCGATGGCGCCGAGCATGAGGCGGCGTACCATGCGGTTGTTCGCGTAGTCGTTGACGATGGTGCGCATTCCGTTGGCGCCGTGTAGGAGGGCGAGCCAGAGCAGCAGGGTGTCCCAGACCACCCAGAACGGGTCGGCCAGTTTGCCAGCCACGAAGGCGAAGTCGATCGCTTTGACCCCAGCGCCGGCGACGAGGTTCACGAACAGGTGCCCGAATATCAGCACGACCAGCACCACGCCGCTGGCGCGCATGTAGATCCAGCCCCATTTTTCGACGTTGATGCCGCGGCGGCGGCGAGCCGGCTTGAGCGGGCTGCGCGGGGCTTCGATGGTGCTCATGCCGCACCCCCGAAGATGTGCATGAGCTGGCGGGGCACGAAGCCGGCGAGCAACACGATCCAGAGTCCAATCACGATGTAGAACATGAGCCGCTGGTGTTTCGTGCCCACGCTCCAGAAGTCAATGAGGATGATACGCAGGCCGTTCAGAGCGTGCAGCCCGATCGCCGCCACGAGGGCGATTTCGCCGAGGCCCATGATCGGCGTCTTGTAGCTGCTGATTACCGCGTTGTACGACTCGGGGCTCAGCCGCACCAGTGACGTGTCGAGAATGTGCACGAGCAGGAAGAAGTAGATGGCAACGCCGGTGATGCGATGCATCACCCACGACCACATCCCCTCGCGGCCGCGATAGAGCGTGCCTGCTGGGCGGCGCGGGAAGCTAATTTTCGGTGTGGAGAGCGGTTTGCTCGCCAGGGTGTCTGGCGGATTCTGCGGCAAGAGCGACCCCTCCTTGCGGATGATCATGCCGCTTCATGCCGGCAGACGAATGTCCGGTTTGGCGGACTCTTCCAGTGTATTCCGACCGGAAGGGCACATCCGCGCACGGGGCCCGAAATGGCGCGAGTTAGAGGCGCGCGGCGGCCGTTAGTGCCCGGCTGGCAATCGCGCTCTCGTAGTGCGTGATCAGTTCGGCGCACACCGAGTCCCACGATCGACCGAGCACGGCGCGGCGGCCGGCCTCGCCCATTCGCGAGCGCAACGGTTCGTCGATGACCAAAGACTCGACGTAGGCGCGCAGCGTCGAATCGTCGTCGGGGTTGAAGAGGTAGCCGTTGACGCCGTGGTCGACGAGGTCGATCGGCCCGCCCGCGTGCGGCGCGATGACCGGGATGCCGGTGGCGTGTGCCTCCTGCACAGTCTGCCCGAATGTCTCCTCTGTGCCGGTGTGCACGAAGACATCGAAGCTGGCATAGGCGGCAGCGAGCTCCGCGCCGGTCAACTTCCCGAGCCAGGTGGTCGGGATGCCGGCGAGGGCGCGCTTGGTCGAGGCCAGCGACGGGCCGTCCCCGACAATCGCCAGCCGCATCCCGGGTAGCCCGCGAAGGGCTGCGAGTCGTTCCACCTGCTTTTCCGGCGCGATTCGCCCGACATAGCCGACGATCACCTCTGAGCCCGGCGCGAGGCGTTTGCGCAGACGTTGCACGTCGGGATCAAGTCGGTTGCGCGGGTGATAGCTCGTGAGGTCCACTCCGCGCCCCCAGCGGGCGAGGCGCTCGACCCCGGCAGCCTCGAGGTCGGCCATCGAGGCGCTCGACGGCACCAGGGTCAGTTCGGCCCCTGAGTGAATCCAGCGCACCATCCGCCAAGCGAAGCGCGTGGCGGCCCCCAGCCGGTTTCGGCGGGCATACCCGGCGACATCGGTCTGGAAGATGGCAACGCTCGGGACGCCGAGACGCCCCGCCGCGGTGATGGCCTGCGCTCCCAGCAGAAAGGGGGATGCCGCGTGCAGCACGTCGGGGCGGAAGTCGGCGATCAGTTTCTGCACGAATGGGTTGGGCAGCCCCATCGGAAACTGCCGGTAGGCCAGCGAGGGCACCTCGTGGACGTCAAAGCCCGCGTACTGCCGAGGCGCTCCCGCAGACGGCACGATCACCATCGCCTGATGCCCGTTCGCGGCGAGGTGGTCAAGCACCTTCTTCACGCTGTTGGTGACGCCATTGACTGTCGGAAGAAAACTCTCGCTGACCACTGCAACGCGCATTGTGTTCCGTTCGTTCCGGTCTCGGTGATTCCACGCTAGGGATGCGGTGTGGCCGGGCGGTGAATGGCGGCTGAAGTCTGGATGTTGGCGAAAGCTAAGGTTGTCGGATGGTTCAGAACGCGGCGCCCTTTGAGAACTTCTACAGCGTCATCCCCGCGGGAGGCATCGGATCTCGGCTCTGGCCACTCTCGCGGGCCGACGCACCGAAGTTTCTGCATGACCTGACCGGCTCCGGCCAGACCCTGCTCAAGGACACCTGGGACCGGCTCGTGCCGCTGTCGGGCGCGGAGCGCATCATGGTGGTCACCGGCCGGGCGCATCGCGCTGCCGTCGAGGAGCAGCTGCCCGAGCTGCAGGACGCGAACGTCGTGCTCGAGAGTGAGCCCAAAGACTCGTCGGCCGCGATCGGCTTGGCCGCGGCGATCCTCGTGCGTCGCGAGCCCGACGTCATCATCGGATCCTTCGCCGCCGATCACGTGATCAAAGACCCGCGGGCGTTTCGTCGGGCCGTTGCCGAGAGCATTGCGGTCGCCAGAGCGGGCTACATCGCCACGATCGGCATCACCCCCACCGAGCCGGCCATCGGTTTCGGCTATATTCACTGCGCCGAACCGCTAGCCATCGAGGGCGCCCCCAACGCCGTCGCCGCCAACTCGTTTGTCGAGAAGCCAGACCTTGCCAGGGCCGAGAGCTACCTCGCCAGCGGGGATTATCTCTGGAACGGCGGGATGTTCATTGCCAGGGCCGACGTGCTTTTGGCACAGCTCGGCGAGTCCGACCCGAAGCTGTTCGCCGGCCTCACCGAGTTGGCAGAGGCCTGGGACACCCCACGCCGCGGCGCCGTGGTCGATAAGATCTGGCCGAGTCTCACCAAAATCGCGATCGACTACACGGTCGCAGAGCCCGCAGCGGCCGCCGGCCGGCTGGTCGTCAGTCCCGGCGACTTCGACTGGGACGACGTGGGAGATTTTGCCTCCATCGCCAAACTGCATTCCGGCGGGCAAGTCAGACCTGGCCATCCTCGGGGAAAATGCGCGGGTCCTCGCCGATGCGTCGACCGGCGTCGTGATCAGTCACGGTGGGCGGCTCATCTCTCTGATCGGCGTGACCGACATCGTCGTCGTCGACACCCCTGACGCGCTACTGGTCACCACGACGGCCAACGCCCAGCGGGTGAAGGCGGTGGTGGATGCCCTCAAGCTGTCGGGCCGTAACGACGTTT
>JANXTJ010000309.1 GCA_025352485.1 Salinibacterium sp. | reverse complement strand
CCGGGCTTCGCGCCGAGTTCGGCGGCGACGGCATCCACCTGCTCCACGATGCCAATGTTGGCTTCAAGGTTGTCGCCCTCGAAACGCGGGCTACTACGACGGAAGTCGGTCGCATCGAGCTCGTCGAGTGAGCGGATGGTGCCGGTGAGGAAGCCGCGGCCGAGCGGTGAATACGGCACGAAGCCGATGCCGAGTTCGCGCAGCACGGGCAGCACTTCGGCCTCGGGGTCGCGGGTCCACAGCGAGTACTCGCTCTGCACAGCCGTGACGGGATGCACCGCGTGTGCCCGGCGAATAGTGGCGGGTGCCGCCTCCGAGAGCCCGTAACCGCGGATCTTGCCTTCCGCAATGAGCTCGGCAAACCCACCCACGGTGTCCTCGATCGGCGTGTTCGGATCCATCCGGTGCTGGTAATAGAGGTCGATGTAGTCCGTCCCCAGCCGAGTAAGCGAGCCCTCTACGGCGCGACGAAGATTCTGCGGGCTACCGTCGAAGCCGCGTGAGCCATCACCGCGGTGCAGGATCATCCCGAACTTGCTGGCAATGACGACCTGCTCGCGTTTGCCGACGATCGCCCTCGCGAGCAGCTCTTCGTTGATGTATGGGCCGTAGATCTCGGCGGTGTCGAGAAAGTTCACCCCGAGCTCGAGGGCGCGGTGGATCGTCGCGATCGAGCCGTCATCGTCGAGCTTCGCGCCGGTGTAGAACGCGCTCATGCCCATGAGGCCGAGGCCGATGCGGCCGATCTCGGGGCCGTTAGTGCCCAGGGTAATTTTCTTCATGCGTGCACTTTCTCCTTGTCCGTGGCGATCTTGTAGTCGATCGCCGTGCGGCTCTTGGCCTCAGGCGAGAACTTCGAGTGCGCTCTAAGTCAAACCGGGATGCGACTGTCGGCTGATCTGTGCGTCCACATCATCTTCGGAGGGCAGCGGCCGGGCCACGGGGATCTTGCTGCCGAGCACCTGGGCCACGACGTCGCGGGCGATCCGCTGCGGGGTGAGTCCCACCTGTTCGAAGATCGAGTCCCTGCTGCCGTGCCCCAAGAACTGGTCGGGCAGGCCCAGCTCGGTCACGGCGGTGTCCACACTCTCGGCGCGCATGTCCTGCCGGATCCGGGTTCCGATTCCCCCGACGCGCACACCGTCTTCGATCGTCACGACCAGGCGATGTTCGGCCGCCAATGCGATAACGCTGTGCGGAACGGGCACCACCCAGCGCGGGTCGATGACGGTGGCACCAATCCCCTGCGCGGCGAGCCGATCAGCAACCTCAAGACCCAGTTTGGCCATCGGTCCGACGGTGACGATAAGCACGTCTCGATGTGGGGCCTCCCGCAACACGTCGACCCCGTCGGCGGTGCGGCGCGTGGCCTCGAACTCGGTGCCGACGCTGCCCTTGGAGAAGCGCACGACGGTGGGTGCATCCTCGACCACCACCGCCTCGCCGAGCTCTTCGCGCAGGCGGGTGGCGTCGCGTGGGGCCGCGATACGGATGTTGGGGACAACCTGCAGCAGCGCCATATCCCACATGCCGTGGTGGCTCGGTCCGTCAGGCCCGGTTACCCCTGCACGGTCAAGCACGAAGGTGACGCCGGCCTGGTGCAGCGCGACATCCATCAGCACCTGGTCGAACGCACGGTTCATGAAGGTCGCATACATCGCCACGACCGGATGTAGCCCCCCGAAGGCTAACCCGGCGGCCGACGTGACGGCGTGCTGCTCGGCGATGCCCACGTCGAGCACGCGCCCCGGATACTTCTCTGCGAACTTGTAGAGCCCGGTGGGGCGCAACATCGCGGCCGTGATGCCGACCAGCCGCGGATTGCCGTCGGCGAGGTGCACCATTTCGTCCGCGAAAACCGAGGTCCAGGATGGCCGGCTCGACACCTCGATCGGCTCACCCGTCTCCGGGTCGATTTGCCCGACCGCATGGAACTGGTCAGCGGTGTCCATCAGGGCGGGCTTATAGCCACGCCCCTTCTCCGTAATCGCATGCACGATGACCGGGGCACCGTAATTCTTCGCCTGCTCGAGCGTCTCGGTGAGGGCCTTGATGTCGTGGCCGTCGATCGGCCCGAGGTACTTGATGTCGAGGTTGGAGTACAGCGCCTCGTTGTTGGTGAGCCGCGACAGGAAGCCGTGGGTGCCACCGCGGATCCCGCGATACAGCGCGCGCCCTGGCGCTCCGAACTTGTAGAACACCTTGCGACTGGTCGAGTATAGGTTCCGATAGGAGCGACGGGTGCGCACGTCGTTGAGGAAGTGCGCCATACCGCCGATCGTCGGCGCGTACGACCGGCCGTTGTCGTTGACAATGATCACGAGGTTGCGACTGTTGTCGTCGCTGATGTTGTTGAGCGCCTCCCAGGTCATCCCGCCCGTGAGCGCCCCATCCCCGAC
>JANXTJ010000153.1 GCA_025352485.1 Salinibacterium sp. | reverse complement strand
CCCCCCCCCCCCCCCCCCCCGCATGCCGCGACCTACGCTGCGACGGCGGTGGGCCTGAACGGCGCTGGCAAGACTGACCAGGATACCGAGCGCACGTGGCAGCGGGCGAACTTGGCTCCCGAGCTTCGGCCGATCGGCTTCCCCAAAGGCCCCTGACCGCAAACGACCACAAACACCCGTTGCCCGGGTTGCGAAGTGCAGCCGCACGAACAGCAACGGTTCGTTCAATGTATGCAACCATGAATAATGGCCGCGAACATGCCAGTGTCACAGCCGCCACCGTCTCCACTGGTGCTCATCATCATGGGGGTTTCAGGCTGCGGCAAGTCCACCGTTGCCGAACTGCTCGCCGCTCGGCTTGGCTGGCCGTTCGAAGAAGGGGATGCGCTTCACCCTCAAGCAAACATCGACAAAATGTCCGCCGGGCATCCACTCGATGACTACGACCGTTTGCCATGGCTCGAGAAAGTCGCCGACTGGGTCGAGGAGAGGCTCGATCTCGGGGGCAACGGTATCGTGACGTGCTCTGCGCTCAAGCGTTCGTATCGAGATTTGATTGGTCGGCGCGGCACGGGGGCCATGTTCGTTTATCTGGCGGGCTCGAAGGAGCTAATCGCGAGCCGCCTGGCGGGCCGCCACGGGCACTTCATGCCGAATAAGCTTCTCGACAGTCAGTTCGCCGACCTCGAAGAGCCGACGCAACTGGAGCCAGCAATCCGGGTCGATGCGAGCGCATCGCCCGAGGCCATCACAGACACGATAATCGAGTTGCTTGGTCTCAACTGACGGAGGTTTCATACACCCATTTGCGCTTGACGTTCACACCCCAAAAGCTAACCAGAGCGTGGGGCAGGCTACCGGCTAGTCGAGCGCTTATCGCTTTTTCCCGAACAGTCCCAGGAACCTCGGGAAGTTCCCCTGTGCTGTCTGTCGGATCACCCTCACCACGGGCGAGTACAGCCCGACCTGCTGCTTGAGCCGCTGCTTCACGCGGGCCGCTTTCGTCCAGGCTTCAACCTGGGAGATGCCGAGCTCTCGCTTGACGCGGCGCTTTGCAGCGGTGATGCCGAGCAGCTGGTTCAGGGACGGTCGGCGGTAACGGAACAGCTTCATGGCGTGATTCCTCGCAATCAACGACTGTACGCGCCGGATAGAGAAACGTTAGCACCGGCTACAGACATTGATGGGACGCCTCAACACTGCTTCTCAACGAGGAACAGCGATCAGGCCGCACCCGACCCACGTCGTTCCTCCGACTACCGCGGCTCCACCTGCTCCACCTGCTCCACCACGAGCTTGACCGCGCCGGGCTGCTGGTTCGTGACTTGTTCATCAGATCGGTGATCCGCTCTGAGAACGCCCGCTGCCGCACCATTGTTCTGTGTCGTGCGCTTCGACTCGTCGATCAGGAGTGGCGCAGTGCTTCGATGCCGAGCATCCGACAACATCTGAAACCGCGACATAACCCCGCGATCCCAGACGTCGAACAGAATCAGTTACACGACACGCCCTAGCGCGGGCTGTGCGATCACCCCGAACTTGTACCGGCTTTCGCTGTCACTCATTCGCCACAGGATGTCGCCGATCCGTGCCCGCAATTTCGGAGGCTCAACCGCGCTGACCACCGACGCGAGAAACACCAGCTCCTCGTCCCCGAGATCTTCCTCCGCCATCGTTCTGCCGGTGCTCATCACCATCGCCGGGAAGTACGGCTCCGCGGGCTTGTCCCGTTGCAGCATGAGCGATGCGATGCCAGTGAACAGAGCGAAGGTGCGCTCCAGCTCTGGCGCTGATTCGCGGACCTGCTTGGCAGCATTTTCGAGCGCGGTCCAGTAGTCGTGGTAGTCACCGCCTGCCGCGACCGCGTTCGCTAGCGCCTCGGCCCATTCCCCGTCTGCCAGCGCGGCAGGATTCAAGGCTGCTTCAGGCTCACTGTTCATGTTCCAAGCTTGGCGCAAGGGCACGTCTTTCGCGGTGTTGCACCACGCATCTCGCACCACGTGGGCTACTCGCCAAAGCAGTCGGCTGCCGCCTTCTGTATCTGCTTGAGTCGTTTCGACACGGGGCTGTGGTTCGCATCGCCGAAGATCTCGGCGATCTCGGTCTTCTTGGTGACCCCACTGTTGAGCAGGATTGCAATCTGCTGGTGACCGCCTTCTCGTAGCGCCGCGCCGCCCGGTACGCGCGGGCCGCTCCGCACCGCGACATGTGAGTGTCTGAACTAGGGCGTGTCTGACAATGTCTTCGTCCAGGCGATGACGGTGTTGAGGATGACGGCGGCTCGGTAGTGGGCGGCGTGTTTGTCGTAGCGGGTGGCGAGGCCCCGCCATTGCTTGAGGTGGCAGAAGCGGCGCTCGATCACGTTCCGGTTTTTGTAGTCGCTGGCGTCGAGGACGACGGGCCGTCCGCCGCGTGATGCGCGCCGTTGCCGGTGCCCTTTCTGGTCGTCAGGTTCGGGGATCACGGCCTTGATGCCGCGGGAGCGGAGGTGAGCGCGGATCGCGCGAGACGAGTAGGCCTTATCGCCGCGGACCGCGTCCGGGCGGGTGCGGGGCCGGCCCAGATCGCGGTCGACCTTCAGCTGCGCCATCAAGGGCAGAAACATCGGTGAGTCGCCAGCACCGTTCTGGTCCCCTTTTGGTCCCCCTATCCACAGACGGGGCACCGCGGCGGATTCTGCTATCCACAGGTCGATCACGCATGCCGGTTGAAGGGGACCAGAGGGGGACCACAGAAAACCGTCGGTGGAAACGACAAAA
>JANXTJ010000232.1 GCA_025352485.1 Salinibacterium sp. | reverse complement strand
GGCCTGCAAATCAGTCAGGTCGAGCTGGAGCTGCACATCGAGACGCGTGGCCCCGAGCATGCCGAAGTAGTAATCGCCCGGCTGCGCGACGAGGGTTACGAGCCGCGCCTGGTCTTCTAGCCCGCGGCTTTTCGAGCGGGGTCGGCACGCGCGTACGCAGCCACTCCCGCACGCAGCCGACGCTACGGAACGAAGGTCTCGACCTTGAGGATCTTCACGGCGATCGACTTGCCGTTGGGGGCGGTGTAACTCGTTTCGTCGCCGACCTTCATGCCGATGATGGCGGTTCCGAGTGGACTGCCCTCGCTGTACACATCGAGATCGCTTTCGCCGACGATCTCGCGGCTGCCGATGAGGAAGGTGGCTTCGTCGCCGAGGATCGTCGCGGTAATGACCGTTCCGGGCTCGACGACCCCGGTGCTCGCGGGCGCCTCGCCCACCGTCGCGTGCCGCAACAGCTCGGTGAGCACCCGGATGCGCGCCTCGATCTTGCCCTGTTCCTCTTTGGCCGCGTGGTATCCGCCGTTCTCCTTGAGGTCACCCTCTTCCCGCGCGGACTCGATCTTCTTCGCGATCTCGAGGCGCCCCTCGCCGGAGAGCTGCTCGAGTTCAGCACTGCGACGGTCGAACGCCTCTTGGGTCAGCCAGGTGACCGAGTTCACGTTAGCCACGATGCTCTCCTTACAGAAGGAAACCGGCCGTCAGTCGGCCGGTTTCGGGGAATCCGACCAGCCTAGGCGAGCCAACATCGGTAGATCAAGCCGCTGACCGCGAGCTCTGTCGTGCGCACCGTCTGGGTGAGCTTGCGGGTGCGCTCGGCTGAGGCGGGAACGTCGACGATCTTCCAGCCGACGATGCCGAAAGTGGTGTTCAGCGCCTGCACCGCACACTTCGCCGGGGTGCCAGGCGGCACCGTGAATTGCCACGAAACGCTGACCTCGCTGTCGCTGACGATGGTGTGGCCGACGTCGTTTGACTCAAGCTGGGCCGGTGCCCCGAGCAGCCCGCCCCAGACCAGCCACAGGCTGAAGACGACGACGAAGGCGATGCCCGTGCCGATCACGATCGTCTTGGTGCGGCGCGTCGACGACCGGGTTCGACCGTAGCGGGCATCGAGGGCTGTCACATCCTGGCGGTCTGCCACGCGGTCTCCGTTAGTCTTGAGGTTCTGGTCTGTCCCCTCTTCAGGCTATTCGCAATCTCGAGGAGTTCGGTTCGCAATGCCCGATAGCGCGAGGCGTTTGCTGGCGGTGCACGCCCACCCCGATGATGAGTCGAGCAAGGGCGCGGGAACCTACGCCTACTACCGCAGCACGGGGGCCGAGGTTCTGGTCGTCAGTTGCACCGGTGGTGAACGTGGCGACGTTCAGAACGAGGCGATGGCCGACCGCGCGATGGCTGACCGCGATATGGCGGGTCTGCGTCGCATCGAAATGGCCCGAGCGCAGGCTGCGATGGGCGTTCAACATCGCTGGCTCGGCTACGAGGATTCGGGCCTCCCCGCCGAGGGCGAGACGTTGCCGGCCAACTGTTTTGCGCTCATCCCGCTCGAATATTCGGCGGCGCCGCTGGTGAAGATCATCAGGGAGTTCCGCCCGCAGGTGCTTGTCACCTACGACGAGACGGGTGGCTACCCGCATCCCGATCACATCCGAACTCATGAGCTGTCGATGTTTGCCTGGCGGGCGGCGGCGGATGCCACGGCCTACCCAGAGGCGGGCCCGGCCTGGCACGTTCCGAAGGTCTACTACGACCGCATCTTCAACGGCCCCAAGGTGATCGCGATCCACGACGCGCTCATCGCCAGCGATCACCCGCGCGCGGGGGAGATGGCCGAGATGAGGGCATGGCTGGGGGAGCGGCCCGATTTCTCGACGACGCGCGTGCCGGTGGGCGATTTCCTGGAGGTGCGTGACGCGGCGCTGCGCTCGCATGCCAGCCAAGTGGCGGCCGAACACAGCTTCTTCTTCTGGCCCAATGACGTGCTGCGCGCCGCGTGGCCGTACGAAGATTTCCAGCTCGTCGAATCATCGGTCGAATCGACCCTTCCGGAGTCTGACCTGTTCGCCGGAATAACTTTTGAAGAAACCGCGGCCCCCCGATGAACCACGTCATGATGCTCGCCGCGCGACTGACCGTCTGGGCGGCCGACCCCACACCGACGCCGTACCCCGCCTACACGGGCGATACGAACCTGATCACACCCGGAGTCGTGGGATTTGCGGTGACCTTCTTCGTGGCCGCCGTGACGGTGCTTCTTCTGGTGGATATGTCACGCCGGATGCGCCGGGTGCGCTACCGCAGCGAGGTCAAGGAGCAGCTCGCGGCAGAGCGCGTTGCAGCCGAGACCGACGCGGTGGGCTCCGCTGGTACCGGTGACGGAGCCAACGCCGCGCCCAGAGCTGACTAGCACTGAGCCGACTAACCCAGTCGACTAACACTGAGCCGACTAGCCCAGCCGACTAACGCCGCCGACTAGCCGAGCATCGGCGGGTTGGTGGCGACAAGGAAGATTCCCGTCCAGTGGCAGAGGAACGCGAACAGCGTGAGCGTGTGGAAGATCTCGTGGAAGCCAAATACGCCGGGTATCGGGTTCGGGCGCTTCAGGCCGTAGATGACCGCGCCGATCGTGTACAGCAGGCCGCCGACGAGGATCAGGGTCATCATCGCGGCGTTGGCGGCGAAGAAGTCCCCGATGAAGGCCAGCGAGGCGTAGCCCAGCAGGAGATAAAGCGGCACGTATAGCCAGCGGGGGGCGCCGATCCAAAAGATGCGAAACAGGATGCCGAGCCCGGCCCCGCCCCACACCAGCCAGAGCAGCAGCACCGACTTGTCGTGCGGCAGCGCCAGTACGGTGATCGGCGTGTACGACCCCGCGATGAGCAGGAAAATGTTGGCGTGGTCGATGCGCTTGAAGATCGCCTTGACCTTGGGGCTCCAGTCGATGCGGTGGTAGAGCGCGCTGGTGCCGAACAGCAGCAGCGA
>JANXTJ010000219.1 GCA_025352485.1 Salinibacterium sp. | reverse complement strand
TGTGGTGACAAAACGCCCGGAAGTCGGACCCCTATCGGGACAGAAAGCCTATGGACGCCCGGAGTTGCGTGGAAGGAAACTGCACACTTCGAAACAGCACGTTCAGTCTCGCGAATAGCTCCGTCATCGTTCTTCGGCCAGAAACCCCATCGACTTCACGAGGCGACTGGCGGCATTGACTGCTGCTCCCCAGCAGAAAACACTCGGACTCCTTCTGCCGCAAAAGTCAGAATGGACGCAGCCGCCACCGCAGCGGCGAGCCCGCGACCGCGATGACTTTTCACTACAGAAGCGAAATCGTTGCCCCCAGCCCCATCGACGATTTGGCCCACCGCGGCAGCAACTAGAACGCCGCCATCGAGGGGACCAAATAACAGCGCACCGACGAGTGGCATCGCATTAGCCCGATCACGCATATGAGCGCGAAGCCGGATACCGAAGATCAAATCCCAGCTGGTGATTCCGGCAGCAATGGCAAAGGTGATCTCTTCCCTCGCGAGGTCGTTCGCTACCCGCGCCGGGTCGATGTGCAGGCTCGGCGAAGTATCGCCTGCGGCAAGCCAACACATCCACTTCTGCTCAGCTTTCCGCGTCGAGCCAAGCGTCGATCGCTGAGAGGGTCGCGACCGGCTGTTCCAGTTGGGGGAGGTGCCCCGCGTCGGCGATCAGCTCGAAACGAGAGTGCGGGAACTCCGCCGCGTACGCGCGCCCGAAGCCAGGGGTGAAGATGCGATCGCTAGCACCCCAGACTACGAGAACGGGGATGCCAATCTCGGACAATCGCCCCTGCAGAACCGGGTCGTGCATCCCGTGTTGGGCCGTGTACTCGCCCATGGTCTGCATGTTCGCGCGCTGCGCGACGATGCGCTCCGGCGGGAGGGTGCTCGGGTCGATGAACCCACGCTCCGGATCGTGCCAAGAGTGCTCGGCGATCTGCCGCGGGGTGAGTCCAAGAAAGTCCACAACCGGATGCCCCGGCACCTCGATGCCCGCGCCATCGATGATCACCAATCGGCCTATGCGGTGCTCCTTGTCGCTCCCAGCCATCTCGGCGGCAATCCACCCTCCGAGCGAGGAGCCGATGACAAGCACTTCTGTGAGGTCACAGTCCACGAGCAGCTGCAGGTAGATCGCAGCGATGCTCGGTATATCCGAGATGTCGTCAGGGCGCGGCGTGCCGTCCCATCCCGGATGCGTTGGCATCAGCACCTGCGAGTGAGCCTCGAAGTGGGCGGCGATCGGGGCGACGGTGAATGGACCGCCGCCGCCGTGGAGTACGAGCACGGGAGGCGCGCCGACAGCGCCGCCTTCGGCTAGGGTCAGCTCGAGTCCGGACGACAGGGAAAGCATTTTTGGTCTCATGGTGAAAGCGTATCTCAATATACTTATATACGCTACCTGCGATAAGGTCATGGTGTGAGCATGGAACTGCAGCAATTGGGTAAGGCGCTATGGGCGGCACAATCGCGGCATCGCGGTGCGATCGATAAGGAATTGGCGAGCAAAGGTACGACGTTCCCGCAGTGGTTCGCCCTCTCGGAGATCGCCCGTCACCCCGGATCCTCGGCGCACTGGCTCGCTGTCAAGACGTTTCAAAGTGATCAGTCGTTCGGCTCACTGGCGAATCGCCTCGAGGCACAGGGACTGATTAGCCGTTCGTCCGGGAAAGGGCGCAAGGTGGCGCATCACCTCACGGCCGAGGGGGAAGTGATGCTAGCGACCGGAAACGAAATCAGAGACCGGATGCTCGACACCTCGTTCGGATCTCTCGACGCCGCGGAACAGCGAGCCCTCCGTGAACTGCTCGATCGGGTCGGCGCCGAAGGCGAAGTAATCCGGTAGCACCGCGACCGGATGTGGCGCTAGCACTGGACAGGGCTCCTCATTCAGAATTTGCCTCGGCCGTCGGCGCTGTCGTCAAATTGGACCGAGCGCGAAAGTCGGCCGACGTCACCAGCTTCGTGTTACATGGGAACCCCCACCCCCGTCGCTGAGGCGTGCGTGCCAACATCGATTCGCGCGTCAAACTGAGCTGAAGTAAAAACATCACAACGAAGAGGTGATTTGTATGCCTTCCCAACCCGTGGACTTCCACTCCGGCGCGCCGGTTGACCTCGACCTCTCGGTCGAATGGATGGACGGTTCCGGCGTGAACGAGCCACTGGTCCAGGTCCACGCACTCGACGAACACACCTATATCCTTCGCCAGTCTCTGAAGACACACTATGAGGGACATTTGTCTTCCTCCTGCTCGGCAACACGGGCGCACTCCTGATCGATTCTGGCGCGACCTCTGACGAGGAAACATTGCCACTACGCCACTTTGTCGACGGAATCATCACGCACTGGCTCGTCGCGCATCCCACCCCGTCGTATTCGCTTACCGTCGCCCACTCGCACGGTCACGGGGACCACACCGCCGGAGATGTGCAGTTCTCCAACCGCGCCAAGACCAGCGTGGTGCCGGCGTCTCTTGAAGGCGTGAAAAACTTCTTCGGATTCACGAATTGGCCAAACGAGACCGTTTTTTTCGATCTGGGCGGGCGGATCCTGCGCGTGATCGCCGGTCCCGGGCACGAAGAGGCGGCCATACTTTTTTACGATCCGTGGACCGGTGTCCTCTTTACGGGAGATACCGTCTACCCCGGTCGCCTCTACGTCGTGGATATGTTCGCCTACATTGCCACGCTGGACAGGGCCATCACCGTCATGGCCGAGGTTCCCGTCTCCTACCTTTTGGGATGCCACATTGAGATGTCGTCCACGCCGGGCCACGATCATCCACTCGGTTCGCTTAGCCACCCAGGCGAGGCGCCGCTGCCCATGCGCCCAGGCCAGCTTGTTGCCCTGCGCGAACGAGCTGTCGAGATAGCCCACGTCCCAGGCGTGTACAAGTTCGACGACGTCATCATCTACAACGGTAAGGCCGTGGTCGACGACTACTTGAACCCGTCGTCAGGTACTGAAGGTGGTCGCGATTGACCCGATAGAGAGGTGCTGTGCAATCGCCACGAGACGATGAGAGTTGCAGTTCGACCGCGAAAGCGGCTATCGCGACGGAGCGCTCGATGTGTGTCACAACGGGACCTACTGCGGGACGAAATTGGAGCGAGTCCGAGAGTCGGCCGACGTCACAGGCTTCCTGTCAGATGGGAACCTCGAACGCGACATGAGTCGGGCCAGCGTCGAGAACGCCTTCCAGGGCGTGCGCGTCAAACGTTAGAGCTGCTTGACCATTTCTAATTCGCTCTTGCTGAGGTCGAGGTTGTACGGGGCCGTCTGGCCTGTGGCCACGAAGCCTCGGTGTTCGTAGGCTTTCCGGGCGCGAGCGTTGTCTTCGTGTACATGAAGGGTCAACCGGCTGCTCTCGGTGCGGGCCCATTCTTCTACTGTCGCCAATAGCGCATCGGTCAGACCCATCTGGCTGCCACGAAACTCCGGAGCTACATACACGCCCACGAGAAGTGGTCCCGTGTCGGGATCGGGCACGAAACCGGCCATCGTTCCAATCCAGAGTCCAGAGTCGGCTATCCCCACGATCGCAATGCCGTGCTCGGCTGTGCCGCGGTTCCCGCGCATTCTCCACTCGGCCTCGTTACGGCCGCGTGCTTCCTCGAGTGTTTCGGCGTAAGCCGTCGGGGTCTCGCGGATCATCTCCACGCGCAGATCACGGATCTGACGCCAGTCGGACCCGACCGTTCGTCTGATCGAAAACGGATGTGTGCTCACCGCCGAGAGCCTATCTCGCGGGGTTGAGGCGACCGCACGCCCGATAAATGCGAAACGATTAGCCGGTATGCCCGCTGTGGGGACTGTCAGCGCTGCGAAGGTCAGTCGGGTGATGTTGTGAAGCGAGCCGCTGCTCGGGTGATCGCGCGTTGAATCTCCTCCTCGGATCGGTCATTCAGGAGTTGAAACGCAACCTGCTGGAGAACGAATGTTGCGTGGCGAGGCCCGGCAGTGGTTGCTGCTGCCGTGCCTCAGATTCGCGTCAGCTTGCGTTGTTCGCGAGCCTGGCTGCCTCGGCCACCTGATGGTGCAGCTCTGCGTGATTGGCCGCGGTGAGCGCCTCGTCGCCATCAAATAAGTACGGCTTGCCTTCCCCGGTTTCGATGAACGCCTTGAGACTACCGTTCACGAACATGCCCCACGCGTTCGAGCACACGTCGTAGCACTCGTCCTCGGGCTCGAGGCCCTCGTGGGTGAAGATGACACGAGTTCCGCCGTCGGCCTCCTCGATGTCGAACCGGACGATCGTGCCGTTCCACTCCTGCTTGTCGGCGGTGAAGTCGAGGTAGCTGCCTGTGACGAGCCATGCGATGCGTCGTGCCGGTTCGATTCCGTTGACCCGGAATCCGCTGTAGTGCAGCCCGGGGACGACGTAGACGAACTCGTCGCCGACTGCGGTGGTGGAGCCGGTGATCCGCCCCCACCACCCGGGAACGTCGTTGATCGCGTCGAACGCCTTTTGCGGCGTGGCATCCACGGTGATCGTCGTCGTGAAGTTCGCGTTCATTTCTCTGCTCGTTTGCGTGCCTCCCTCGGCGGAGAGGCCCCTTGAACTTGCTTGATGCAAATGAGCGTAACTCCAGCAACTTGCTTCATGCAAGGGGTAGAGTCGAGCCATGCTGGGAAAGGCTTATGAC